>JAPEVH010000080.1 GCA_026645415.1 Candidatus Electronema sp. | reverse complement strand
CTATCAAAGAGCTGCAAGGTCATTTCCGCGAACCCCTATCAGACTGGATGCAACACCCATTGCAACAGCCCTCATAATACCTTTTCTTCTAACAATTTCAAGCATTGCGAACCAATATTTTTCATCTAGCCACCTAATCGGTTGAATTATGGTGCTTATTGACATGTAAAATCTATTGTCACAAAATGTGAGCTTGGGGTTCGCGTAAAGGAGATAGAGAAAGATCAATTCTGTGGAAGATCAAATTGTGCCAATTCTTCCTCTGAGCAGGGAATCGAAAGTCTTGTGCTTACACCTTCAGCTATATCGTTAACATGCCCGAAGAATGTTGATGTTCCCAAATGAGCTATTGAAAAACGTTGCCCATTGTTTTTTTTCATCATTCCAAGACGGCCTAAGACCTCAGCTCTAGTACATTCTGCTCTGCGGAGTTCAGCAGCCAATAGAAACTCTTTAGAGCCATGTGTCAGTACCACAGAAATTTTTTCATTCTGATGCTCAGTCTTCTTTTTTGAAGAAAATTCAAGAATAAAAAACAAGATAGCCACGGAAAACAAATTAGATGCAATGTTCAGGAGGAGTGCTTTTATTGTTTCCTGCTGAAAACAGAACGTTAATCCTACCAAAAGTGCAGCGGATAAAACCAGACAGAAGTAAACTAACTTTTCGTATTGCTTGAAAAAATTATTCAAACCTAGCTCCTTGTTACTGTTGAGTTATTGATTAAAACTACACCCTTAGTATCTAAGAGTTACTTAATAAATTCACCCTTTAACCATTTCTTTGCTTGACCGACTTTTTTCTTCAATTTATCCTTTTTAAAGACAATAGGACATGCACGCTCAATAACTTCAAATGCTTTTTCCTTATGAGTTTTTGACCAACCGCTTGAACTCAGAATTGTTTTTACGAGACTTCGTATTGAATCCAATTCTGTTTGTGATGACAGAAAGGCATTATATTTGCTGATAGCCTGTTCCAGATCGTAAACTAAGCCATCCTCTGGAAGCATCTCTTTTCGTTCCTTAGCCTTTTTTGCAGCATCAAGCTGTTTTCTTCGTGCCTCTACATCTTGCTGTCGCTTTTTGTTTATCCTTTGTGCAAGAGCGGTACTTTTTTCAAACGCTTCCTCGTCCCATTGAAAATACCCATACCCGGCCGCCACTTTACCGCCAATCCCGTCCCCTTCCAAGGCCAAAGTAAGAAACTTCATACCTAATTTCGCCCACTGCTGTTTGCCCTCTACCACAAAATAAAAGCTGCCATGCACGGCCAGTTGCTGGTTCGGGTTAGGAGATTCCATATCAGGATGAGGCGCATCTTTCCCCTGGTTCTTGTAGTATTCCACCGCATGAACAGTGACCACCTCCTGCACATACGGTTGCTTCTTACTACCTCCTACTTCTTCTGGAATCCACCAGGTATCGTGAAAGATCAGGTAACCGGCTTCAGCCTTGGAATCTTTGGAATCCGTAAGTTCTGGCCCGAACAGAATATCCAGCACCTTGTTAAATTCCTCTTGTTTTTCTTGCTTTTTAGCATATTCTCGTGCCTTGGCGCGGGCTAACCCCTTGAGAGCCGAGCCGGGAATATACGGCATACCATAAACTGGGTGGCGGCAAACCTGCGCTTCCAGCACATGCGCCATGCCCAAGCCGATGAAAAGACGGCCCGCCAGCTTGCCAAACCAGCGGGTAAGGTCGTCCGCATCCGAAGTCATGGCCAGCCAGCGTTGGTAAGCAGCGGTGTAAACTTTCGGTACAGCGACTTCGCAGACGGCTTCAATATGGTTACTGATAGCTTTACCACGAGCCGTGCTGTCTGTATCCCATTCCTCAAAGCCTTTGTCAAAGAGCAGGCTTGGATTTTCCCATGTTTTTTCGTTTACCTTCAGCTTAGGAAGGGCTGTTCGTCGCATCTGAAACGGCATCACCGGCCTCCTTTTTATTGTCATTTTCCGGGGAGATATTTCCTGTAGCATCAACCTTCAACACGCTCTCAACAAAACGTCGATACCAGAGAGCCAGTTCCAAACAGCGGCGGGTGTGGCGCATGTAGCTTTGCAGATCAGTTTTTGCAAGTTCTTCTAATATATCAACATAACCTAGCGTGCTACTTAAATTCAGGTTTTTTAAGATATGGTCAAGAAATTGCCCTTCAGCAGTATTCTTCCCATCCTGCTCACTTTCCTTCTTTTTTGCATGAGCCTTGCCCGCATAAAAAGCAAGGGTCTGCTGAAGACCGTTTTGCCGCACCAGAAAAGGAAAACGATGCACAGCGGTGGCATAGTTTTTCTTAAACTCTTCTCCTTTTTCTTTGGCTTCTGCCAAAATTTTCTGAACATCCTCTAATGCCTGCAACGCATCCTGTTGCTGTCGTGTTTGCATGGCTTATTTCCTCTCTGTTCCAGGAATCCAGCGTACCCGGCCTCGTCCAACCGTGGCATTGCCACCGATTTGGAGAGATTTTTCCAGATCAAGTTGTTTAAGAAAATACTCCATAAGCTCTTCGGCAGTTCCAGAATACTTTTCCGAACGAGAGCGGTCACAACCAACAATTCCCCAAAGCAAAGTTTCAGCAGGCAGGTTTTCTTCATACCACAAGGCACCATCTTCCACCGTTCTGGTACCTTGCTTGAGTTTAATCCGCGCCCGTACTTCCGTGGCGGTTTCTGCGAGAAAACTGAATATATTGTCCTGGACAATTAGAAAGCGTTCTTTGAAAGTCGTTTGCCAATAATCATCATGGAAAATAATCTTGCAGATGGAATCAGCGAGTTTCTCTGTCTTTTCCTGTTCACTCCTTTCTAGTTGAAAGTCCAAATCTTCCAGAAAGACCTTTTCTTTTTCGTCAATCTTTGCGTAAAGTTTGCAATTACCCGTTGCAAAAGCCTTTTGTTCCTCCTCTCCACAAGGAACTTGCCATTCTGGAGATGTACCAAGCACCTGCTCCAAATCCCGCCTGTAGCGCTGTAGAATAAACGGACAGGTCACCCAAGCAAACACTCCATACACAGAGCGCACCGGCAGGCAGAGCAACTGGGCATCCTGGATGTTCAAGGCTCCGGCAAATCCGCTGCCTTCAGCATCTTGGGAGGTTGGGCCGAACAGAGATTCCCAACATTGTTTTGCTTCGCTCTCTTTTCCCTCAGAATCTTTGCAAGGTTGGAAATCGCTCGCCCCAAGATTTGATGGATTCAATTCTTCCCGCAGCACGCCCTTGATGCCGCTGCCCGGCACAATAGGCAGGCCAGTTGACTTTTCTCGGGCAATGGGCAGATCAACCACCCCGACACCTTGGCCGGTTCCCGCATGGAGTGCGGTTAACGCATGAATATAATAACACATTGCTTTCATAATAGTTCTCCTGTGCGGTTTATTATCTTTTCCAGATACCCGGCAGTACCAAGCCATAGCCGTCCAACCTGTCCTGTGGCAGATCACTGACCGGCTGGAGCCAGAGTTCAGGGAGATGTTTATGCCCCTTCACAACCTCGAACCAATACACAGCCCCGGCAGGCACCATTCGACGGACAGCGCGGGCACAGCCAGTGCCTTTTTTCTCCTGTTTATCTTCAGGTTGAGGATTCCTCACCAGATCCCAGCCAGAAACCGGCTCCCATCGTGGGACGACAAAGGCTTTGAGTTTCAATACAATAGGGTGCTTTATTTCTTTTTCAGGAAACTTCGGTGGCGAACCTGTTAACGTTTTCTCATCTAACCAATCAGGCCGCCAGCCGTGTGTAAACAGGGCTGGGGTGGCGAGAATCAGACGTACAGCCTTGCTTTCTTTAAGTTGCTCCTCAAGATGAGGATCTATCAACGGCCAGCCTTCCTCCTGCCGCTCAACGCGGGCAATCCGTCCTTCTCCACCAATGCGCTGGAACAGCTCTGATTTATCTTGCAGATTATTTTCCGGCAGCTTGACCAGCAGGCCGTAATGTTCCTTGCGCCAACCGCTATGCTCATCTGGATCAATCCTGGTTTGAGAAAAGGACAGGTTGCTCGTCTGAAACAGCTCTCCCTTCTTCGCTGACAAGGTTGTTGATTCTAACTGCACATGGGTACGCAATTCCTGCTGTGGGCCAGACCAACCCAGATCTTTAGGAGCTATTTTTTGTGGCTCGCCGTTGTCCAGCAGCCAATTCGTCAAATGCTTGTGGTGCCACCACTTGGCCCCGTTTTTATCTGGTTTGCCTGCGAGTTCCTTTTTCTGATACAGGCAAACAGGAGTCAAATCATTCGGCAGGTCTGACCAAGTATCGTCGTTAGTATCCTCTGGTTTGAGTTGCAGCAATTTTGGCTTGTTCTCGCCTTCCTCCCGCATATACACCGCATCTGCTGGTTTGGGAAAGAGCGGATTTACGCCTTGTTCGGTAATCAGGGCGGTCAGAGGCCCATGCACCGGAATATCCTTCAACTCCTGCCCCTTTTCGGCAAAATTCCAGCCTTTCTCGTCACCAATAGCCGTTCGGCAAGCACCGGCAATGGTGGAAGGCAGAGGGAATTCCAGAGAAACCGGGTCGCCTGCTTGGTCAAAGGGTCTGCCAGTTCGGAAAACCAACGCTGATTTTGGTTCTAAGAGATAGGCTCTTGTTCCCTGACTCATTCTCTATCCTCCCCGTGTGCGCCCAGCCAGCGGGCGATTAGGTGTTCTTGCCAAACATCATCAAATGCTTTTTCTTTGGCATGATCAAGAACTGCTTTCTTGGTGTCTTCGTCCACCTCTTTTCCGCTACCGCTCTGCTTCTTGCGCTTCAAGATGCGCTCAAGTTCCAGCTCGGCGATCTTATTTGCCTTCTCTTGGTTCTTCAAACCGTTGAGTAGCAAACCAACTTGCCGCAATTCATAGCCAAAACCAGAAGGCAATTTGTCGTTCCGGTAAAGATCAGCCAGAGCATTCAGCGTAGCAACTGGATTCTTTTCCCAGCTTGCCCGGAAGGAAATATCTGCGCCAGAGCGAGGAGCCACGATGATGGCCAGCGCATTGCGGGAGTCTTGTTTGTCCGCTCCTTTGGCCAGTGCTTCTGCTTTTTGCACCAGCCTGCGCACCCGCCCGATAGGTGTCTGCATGTGGGCGATGACAATGCCAACACTGAAGGTAGGGTCTTTGAGGTCAGGTTTCTTTTGCCGTAATTCTTTGGCAATATCTTGTAATGTTTCCGTAAAGGCCGTGCGTAATTCCTCGGCCAACAGGAGCACTGTGTCCAGCGGAGCCATGAGCAAAACGTCATCTCCGCCAGAATAGATGCAATGGGCACAATATTCTCTTGCGATGTCCGGCACGCTGCGGGCAAATTTAGACAGGCAGTACGAGATCTCTTTATGGTGACCTTTACTCGTTGCTGCTTTGATCAGGCGGCCCATGTTATCGCCATCTGCCAGTAACATGGCATAGTATGGGCAGGGAGAACCGTGGTTTTTCCGTACAGTTGGCAGTATCTCTTTCTGTAAATGTTTGAGGATGTGGTATTCCCTCGGCTGTTCTTCTTTCAGTTCTTTTTTGCAGAGAAGAGTATCAAGAACTCCTTGGTAGAGCTGACCGCCATCAAAAGGCAGAACGCTGTATATTTCGTTATTTCCCTTCACATGGGTGATGAAATCTGATTCTAACTTAGCAAGTTTTTCCAATTCGTTGCGGATAGCCTTCACGGAACCTTCTCCGTCGGAGGTAGTGATAATCTTCCGTATCCACGGATCAATGGCAATGCGGGTGGTTGGCGTGAATTGATCTGGATCTTCACCAGCCAGCCGCTTGACCAATCCCAGCACGTCTAGCTGTTCACCGTCACCCATACGCAGTTTTCGCCGAATCCGCTTGTCTTTCTCCTTATCCTTGACTTCCTGCAATACAGTTTCCCGTCGTCCGTCCAAAGAAGACTTGGGCAGGCCGTATAACCCCTCCTCATTCGGTTTTTGAGCAGGCTGAAGGAAATCCCGGCTATTTTTTCGGGCGGAATTCAGCCGACTGAGGCGTTCCCAAGCCTCTTGATAATCCTTTTCTTTAATGCGCCGCACCGCAGTACCGTAGAGTTCCAGAAGGTCATCTGGATTAGCTTGGCGTTTCCAAACTTCATCGCGCAAATTTATATTTGCTTTATTCCTAGCCTGTTCGATGAACTCAAGCAATCGTTCTTTTGCAGCCTCTTTCCCCGCATTGATAACTGCCTGCACTGTTTTCTGATTACCGTTGACCTCAGCCACAATCCGATTAGCAACGTTTATTTCTTCTCTTTCAATGGGTTTGAGTTCGCTACTGCTCTCTGCGGCCGGAAAAATCAAATCTACTGTAGCTGGGTTGTATTTTTTGATAGCAATGGCTGCTTCCTTGCTCACCTCTGAAAGCATGTGGGAGCCAAACCAGAGGTCGCGGGTGCGGAGAGCAGCATCAATGAAGTCCTGCACCGGGCCGATGGAAAGGCTGATGAGCCAGCGTTCTTGGTCGCTCATTACGCTCCTCCATTGGCAAAGAAATCCATAAAGGCGGTGAGGGCATCGGTGCCGTTGTTGTCGATAATTGGATCAACGAATGGTGCCTTGCTTTTATCCCACCAATTCTCGATTTGATGATTATTACCAAGCATTAACGAGACAGTATTCAGATGTGCCTTTGGCATCAGCAAGGCAGCAGGCTTATACTGCATAACTCCATTTGTGCTTTCTGGATAGGGGGTTAAAATCAAGGGACTGGCTAATCGTTCAGCGTTGGTTGGGGAGAGTTCTGTTTGTAAAGGCTCTCCACACCTCGTGTCATCTTTAAACTTGAACACGATAGGCAAACCAAAAGCAGCTCGTGGAAAAGCAATCCTCGCAGGATGTTCCGGCAGATGTTTTTTACAACCATCTCTATGAACTTTTCCTGAATAACTGTCAGTTAGTTGTCGAATGCTATCTGGTTCCGGCCATTTTGATCTACCATATTTACCATTCCCTCCTATATCTTTTCCTTGACGGAATTTCTGGAGGCAATCAACAGCTTTTTCCCATGCATCCAGAGCATTGTCTTTAATTCCGCCTTGAAACTTCAGTACACACCTTACTGCGTTCGCTTCTGTTTCACTAATAGGAGCAAGTTTTGGTTCTAAACAATATATACTCCCGCAGCCCCGACGGGTACGTGCTCCAATCCCCCCAAATGTGACCCACCAGCGCAGTGCGTGTTTGATGCTTATTCGATCTTCCTCTTTTGGTATTTTGTCTTCCAAGACAAGCACCTTTAGCTCAAAGGTCACTTTGGGCCAGATCAGCTTCTTAGCAGGCTCATGAGTCCCTCTTTGTTCACGAGCAGGGAACAATGCGTAAGGTGCGCCTCCTTCATTATATGGTAACGGCTTGATATGCGAGGTGACATTCTCAACTTTGATTCTTACCTTGCTGCTGTAATCCTCCCCCGGCTCAGACATCCCGCCCCAAATCTCCCGCTCCTTCTCAAACAGCTTTTCACCGGAAAGAGGATCAACACGACGATTTTTCGCCAAAAACCTCCACCAATACCGGAGCTGCCCTCGGATAGCGGAAGCCCGAATCGGCATTTGCGTATCCGGCACACCCGCCTTTACCCCGCCACCAAAGATCGGCGTGATGACCTCGATTTTATATTTATGCCACTTCTCTTGCTCCACTTCTTTGGCACCTGCTTCCAGTTGGCTGAGTATAGCCTCTGCCTGTTTTGTTAAATCTTTATCGGGTGTGCGCACGCTCATTATCCTGTTTCCTTGAAGATGAAGGATACCTGTCAATATTTTATGAATTTCCTTACATACACCTGTGCATTCGTATCTGTCAATCTCTAAAAAAAGGTGCGTTGACAAGGGCGGTGTTCATTTGGTATATTTCTTGGTGTTCTGTCCTGAATTTACTCCAAAATCAAGATCTTGCCTTTTTCTCCTTCGCCGTAACCAATCGTTATGCTCAATTGCACCCCCAATCTTCTCTTTGCCGAATACCGCTTCACCTTTACAGCCCGTGACACTCTGACTCTACCTGATTTTTCCGATCCGCTCCGCCGCAGCGTGTTTGGGCTGGCCCTGCACCAGCAAAGCTGCATTGCCGCAAATGCCGACTGTGCCGAATGTATGCTCCGACATCAATGCGATTTTGCTTTTTTTATCAAAGGCCCTCGACCGCCGGAAGCAGAAATGATGCGCAAGGTGGGCACCGTGCCACTGCCTCATATTTTTCACAGCGAGCAAACCGGCGAGGCAAGCATCTTGCCGGGCGGACAATTTTCTCACGGCCTAATATTGGCCGGGGCTGCCTGCAAACGACTGCCAGCAGTGATTCGGGCTATGGAAAAGTCCGGCCAGCTAGGTTTTGGTGCTGACAGAATAAAAGCTAAGTTGGTACAAGTCAGTCAAGTCTTACCTGATGGCCAGCGTCTGCTCTGGAATCAGGAAGGAGAAATCCAAGACTGCATACTGGTGCCGCCGCCGTTGCCGCCTGCACCTACTGCAGTGCGACTGCACTTTCTCACCCCGTATCTCCCCTCAGACAAGACCTTTCGCCCGGACAGACTTGAGCTGGGCCGCTTGCTCATGGCCGTGACCCGGCGCGTCTCTCTGCTCCAGTATTTTTATATGGGCTGTCCGCTGGAGGCCAATTTCCGGGCAATCAAGGAACGTGCTGCCCAGTCCGAGATCATCGGCATTGATCTGTATTCGCATACAACTACCTGTTGGTCAACGCGGCAAGGCAAGGCCATAGAATTTACTGGTTTTCTGGGAACAGTAGATTTCTCGCTCAAGAACCAGGAGCTGTTCTGGCCCTTTCTCTATCTCGGCCAGTGGCTGCATATCGGCAAGCAGGCCAGCAAGGGCTTTGGGAGGTATCAGCTTTTGTCTAGGTGATGATTTATGATGCGGCTGTAATGTATCGTGTTGTTTTGACTGGTTAAAAAAGACAACTTTCAAAACCTGTTTTCATGTCAAATTTTTACTTGCTTAATCCAACGAATATATTTTTTTTCTGAAACAGGTGTTGTTGGAGTATCTGCCCTGTGAAGAGGGTATTAAGACATACGTTTTTTTTCGTAAACGTAAAAGAAATCTAGTCGGAGTACACCCTGTGAAGAGGGTATTAAGACTGTTGAAATATCGGTTACTTTCTAGTCCATAGACTGGGTTAGAGTACCTAATTAGAGAAAATGACGAAGGTGCAAAGATTATAATTCCATGTACTTCTGAAGAATTTGAGCAATTCGATATAGGTTAGATGTCAAGACCCGGATGATTACTTTCCGATTTTTTAAACAAGTCAGGATGAGTTTTCCTCCACTTGCTGAGAGCCTCCATCGGCGTGACATGACCGAGGTTTCTTTGAGGAATATTCGAGTTGTAA
>JAPEVH010000079.1 GCA_026645415.1 Candidatus Electronema sp. | reverse complement strand
CTATCAAAGAGCTGCAAGGTCATTTCCGCGAACCCCTATCAGACTGGATGCAACACCCATTGCAACAGCCCTCATAATACCTTTTCTTCTAACAATTTCAAGCATTGCGAACCAATATTTTTCATCTCGCCACCTAATCGGTTGAATTATGGTGCTTATTAGCATGTAAAATCTATTGTTACAAAATGTGAGCTTGGGGTTCGCAGATTGCCCTGTTCCTGCGAACCTCTGAACAACCGCAGTATGATCAAATAAGGGCGGGAAGAACTCTCTTTCCGCCCTTGCTCGGCTGAAGCTGAAAAAGGTACTGCTTGAGGAGATAATATAGCCGGAGCATCATAAAGTGACGAATCATCCTGCTTCGGCTGCATGCAAGCAGAGATGTCCTGCCGCTGCAATGTACGCTTTCGTAGATCACGAATGCATGTATTCGTTCCTATCAAATGCGTGCATTCGTTCCTATCAAATGCATGCATTCGTTCCTATCAAATACATGACACGAGGAATGGTCAGACTATCCTGCTTTGACTATATCTATCAGTTTCTCAAGCAAGCAACGTCTTACTCCTCCAGATCAATCTTCACAATCTTATCACCCGGCTGGAGGCTTTGGCCAACCTTGACACTGATAGTTGCGACCACACCTGCTGCCGCTGCTACAATGGGAGTCTGCATTTTCATGGCCTCAAGCACAACAAGCTGATCTCCGGCAGCTACTTCTTGGCCCGGTTTAACATTGATTGCGCTGACACTGGCAGCAAAAGGAGCACGAATATCGCCAGACTCAGCTAACTCGGTAATTTCCTCTTTTGACAGCTTGGCTGCCGCTGGAGCAGCACCAGTAACTTGTTCTGGCTCAAAGACATAAACCCGCTCGTGGTGATCTACGTTGAGATAGACATTAGTACCGCCATCTTCATTTTTCTGAACAGGCCCAATCTCAAGCAGATGCTCCTTGCCACAGTGATCGCGGAAGTTCAACGTTTGCCCCAGAGGGAAGCCGCCTTGCCGCAGGAAGATCGACGGCGGCAGAACATACGCCTTGCCAAACTGAGCCTCAAACTTATAGAAGTTGACAGCATCATTTGGATGCTGGAGATAGATGACAAGCTGCTGCTCAGTTGGCTCATAGCCCAGTCGCTCGCTTAAGGTCTGGCGCTCCTGTTCTATGTCCATGTCTGCAATGGTTTCCGCGCCGCCCTGTTCTGCAACGATCTTCTGCCAGTCCTCACCAAAGACCTTCTCATAAATCCAGTCCGCAGGCTTGTAGAACGGGAACGGTCCGTACTTGCCAAGCAACAGATTCTTCAAATCGCCAGAGGGTGACTCATAACGGCCATGCTGGACATTAGAAACTGCTGTAGTCCAGAGAATCTGCGAACCAGGGGTAACACTCCAATAGTTCCCCAGCTCCTTCTGGACATTAGGCAGCTCTTTATGGAGAATGTCCGGCATCTTGTCCAGAAAACCACCCTTGGCAGCCTGTTCTAGGCTTGAACCCATTGCGCCACCTGGCAGCTTATGAATCTGGACAGTTGGCTGGAAACCTTTGATTTGCGATTCAAACTGAGCGTAATGAGGCCGCTCGTCGCGAATGATATCTGAAGTGGCAATCACGGCCTCTTCATCAAGACCAATTGCGGTTTTGCCGTGGGCCTTTAAAGCCTGAATCACGGTTAAAATAGGTGGTGGGCCATAAAAACCAGTAAAGGCATGATCTGACGCATCAACGATTTTTGCACCGTTCAGCACTGCCTCAGTGATCCGGCCCACATCGTTGCCGTCCGTATTATGACCGTGATAGTGAATAACCAGATCAGGATACGCCTGCTTAATCGCATTAACTAGCTCACCGATGCGGCTCGGTGTACCAAGGCCACCGTGATTCTTGATGCAGAGGGTTACGTCTTGGCCAGTAACATCCAGTATCTCTTGTACTTTGGCTACGTAATAGGTATTGGTGTGCTCTGGGCCAGTAGAAAAGCAGATGCACGGTTCATTCAGCTTGCCTGCCTTGCCAACCTCCTCAAAGACGGCCTGCATATTTGGTACGTGATTGAGGAAGTCAAACGTCCGCCACACATCCACGTATTTAGCAAACTCTCGTACCGTGAAGCGGATGACATTCTGCGGATAAGGCCGATATCCAAAGAGGTTCACCCCCCGACAAAGGGTCTGAAACATGGTCTTGGGCATGGCCTCGCGCAACAACTCTAGCTTGAGGAAAGGATCTACCTGTTTGCGGAGAATATCCACATGCACTGAAGCTCCGCCAGTGATTTCCAGCGAGAAGTAACCTGCTGCTTCCCGACTCGGTGCAGCCAGCAGATCTGTGTGCAGCAAGATGCGGTTTTTGTAGTCCGACTGGGACATGTCTCGCGCTGTGTTGGTGATGTAGTAGCCATCAGCAGCGCGCAGGGCAGACATCATCGAGGCGATGTCCATATCTTGGGTGATTCGTGTCATGACCTCTTGTCCGTATTCGTTAAATTCCGTTCCGGGCCGTCTGGCAGCCGTTTATGCTGCATAGGCATTACCACCTTTGCTGTGGATTTCGGCAATCAGGCGAGCTAGTTTATTGACCTCACTGGTCTCTTCCTCGTAGTCGAGCAAGTGCGGATGGGTATCGAGAAAGGAGGTGTCAAAATGGCCTGCCTTAAAATCTGGATCCTTAATCAGATTGAGATAAAAAGGAATCGTCGTTTTCGGGCCGCTGATCACAAAATTATTGAGGCTGCGGCGGAGGCGATCCACGGTCTCGTTCCATGACCAGCCGAAAACGGTCAGTTTAACGAGGAGTGAATCATAAACTTGTGGAATAGAAAAGCCTTGATAACAGAAACCATCCAGTCGCACGCCATAGCCACCTGGCGAACGATAGACCCGGACGGTCTTACCACCTTCAGGCATGAAATTGTTCTTTGGATCTTCAGCATTGATCCGCATCTCTACAGCATGGCCGCGCAGATGGATGTCTTTTTGTTCGATCAGCAGATCTTTACCTAAAGCAAGTTTGATCTGGGTACGGACAATGTCAATACCAGTGATCATTTCAGAAACAGTATGCTCAACTTGCAGACGGGTATTGATCTCCATGAAGTAAAACTTGCCGTTATCAAAAAGAAACTCAACCGTACCCGCATTTAAATATTGAGCAGCCTTAGCCGCTTGGACAGCGGTCCTGCTGACTTCTTCCTGCTGCTCTTTGGAGAGCTGGAAGGCTGGAGCAATTTCGATTAGTTTCTGGTTGCGGCGCTGAATGGAGCAGTCGCGGGTGCCAAGGTGGATTGTGTTGCCCTTCTGATCAGCAACAATCTGTACCTCAATATGTTTGGGATTGACGACCGCCTTTTCTAAGTAAACTGAATCGTCTCCAAAAGCAGCCTTGGCTTCTGTGCGGGCAATGATATACTGCTCCTTGAGCTGGCTTTCTTTATCGATTTTGCGGATACCACGTCCGCCACCACCAGCAGTGGCCTTGAGCATGAGCGGATAGCCATACTGTTTGCCGAACTCCACGGCCTCTTGTAAGCCTTCGTCTCCTGCCTTCAGATTTTGGGTGCCTGGAACCATAGGAATACCTGCATCCGCCATGATCTTGCGCGCCATAACCTTGTTGCCCAAGTTGTCAATGACATCTGAAGGCGGGCCGATAAAGATAATCCCTGCTTTTTCGCAAGCGCGGGCAAAACCAGCATTCTCAGCAAGAAAGCCATAGCCAGGATGAATGGCTTTCGCTCCACTCTTTTGGGCGGCGTTGATTACCTTCTCAATGTTCAAGTAGTCACAGCGCGGGCCGTCACCAATCCACACCGCTTCATCAGCGACACGGATGTGCATGGAATCCCGGTCTGGTGTTTCGTAAATAGCAACCGCTTCATAGTTCAGCTCTTGGATGGCCCGAATAATACGGATGGCGATCTCACCACGGTTGGCAACGAGTATTTTGGTCTTCAATGGTTCAGCCTTCCTGATAGTTGATAATTATTTTTACAACCGGTCAACATACAGTAAACCGGGTTTTGGCATTCCCTTGTTGTACGCGAAGTTCAGGCAATAACCCAACAAGATAACAGAACTCCCCGCTCTTAGCAAGCGAAAGGTCAGGCAACTGAAACGATGAAATAACGACCATAAACTCTGAAAAAATTTAGGAACTCATTGAAGATGCCTCCTTGAATATCTTCCGCCTTATTCTCCGCCTTATTCTCCGCCTTATTCTCCTTATCCCTTTTCTACTTCTTTTATATCGTCTGAAAAAATTTTATTTAAGTCTGATTCTTTTACTTGAAGACAAACATTGCTTGCCGGTATAGCCCCTGAATTTATAAAAACAAGGTTAAACCAGCTCGCTTTACTAATGTTTCCTCCTTTTTTTGCATCACAGATATAAGCAGAAACAATCGGCCTGTTTGATTCTCTCCAGCGAATTTGTTGAAACAGAAGTGATACTAAAGAAATAGTTAAGGCGGAAACGCTGATCGTATATGGAGTTATTAGTTCAGTCATAATCCTTTCTTATTTAAAAATTGGCTCTCGAAAAAATAAGAAAATTCTCGTCACTCGCTCTGCTCAATCTCCTCAATCCGCCCTGCGCCTTGCTATAGTCAGGACGCAGCAGGCAAAGATTCCGCCGTTGCCTTTTCTTGCTGGGCGCGGGCCAGCCTCTCTTTCTGCCGTTCAAGATAGAAGTCAACCAGCTTCCGGGGATCAAAGTCGCATCTTCGGGAAATATCCTCACGTGCCTTGCGAATTTCTTCCAACGCTTCTGTTGCCTTCATTTTATTCCTCCATCAGTTCAAAAGGTGTCACTAATTCAGGCGTGAATATCCGCAGTCGCTCGTTTATTCTGCGGATATGCGTTCTCTTGTTGCCATTTGCGAGATGGCTGCAATTCCACGTCAGCAGAAAATCCATTTTGTAGAAGGAGGCAAGCGCAAGATGCAGCGCATCGCCCAAGTGATTTCTCGGCATCAAATAATTGGCGATATAAACTTCTACAATTTCTTCTATCGAACGGTTGATCGGCAGTTGCTCCAGTTCTGAAACGAGAAGCAGCTTATCGGTCTTATGCGGATAATCGCCTTGCTCCAGCTCGCTGATCACCGCATCCGATGTGAAACAGAGATACCTTGCTCCCACCATTCGCGTGTCCAGCTTCGCATTGCCGCGAACTCAGGCTCTTCTCTGGTTTCGTAATAAAACGAAGGAATCGAGGTTTCGATATAAACGGTGTTCTTCATAAAGTCTCCATAGGCTGCCTCTTATTCTACTCCCCTTTCTCCATCTCCTCAACCTTCGCCTGCGCTTCCTCCCAAGCCGCATACTGCTGCTCCAACTGCCGCTTCACCTCGCTGTACTCCTTGCTGGTTTTTGACCACTGCGCCTGATTTGCATACAAATCTGGGTCAGCCATCAGGCTTTCCAGCTCAATCTTCTGAGTCTCAAGCTGCTCAATCTCCTTTTCCGCATCCGTTGCCTTCTTTTTCCACGGCTTGAGCTGACTGCTCGCTTGCTGCCGTTGCTGGGCCTGCTGCTTCCGCTCGTCCTTGCGGTCAACGCTGACTGCGGTAGGCTGGACAATAACTGCTTTTGGCGCAGCGGCTTTGCTGGTACGAAGGCTGCCTGCCGCCTCTTCCTCGCGCCGCCTGCGGGTCTCCAAGTAATCGTCAATATTGCCGTCGTGCAGGAACGCCTGCTGGTTGCGGATTTCCAGCACCTTGTTGACAAAGGAATTGACAAAGCTGCGGTTATGCGAGACCACAATGATCGTCCCTTCATACTGGGCCATTGCTTCTTGCAGAACCTCCTGCGAGGCAATGTCCAGATGGTTGGTCGGCTCGTCGAGCATCATCAGGTTGGCAGGCTTGATCAACATCTTTGCCAAAGCCACCCGGCTTTTCTCGCCGCCAGACAGCACCTGAACCTTTTTGTCCACATCGTCTCCAGTGAACAAAAAGGCACCAAGCAGCGAGCGTACCTTGGTCACGGTCATGTCTTGGGCCGAGTGATAGACGGTGTCCAAAATGCTGTATTGGCCGTCCAGCTCCTGCGCCTGATGCTGACCAAAATAGGTCATGACCACATTATGCCCTTGGCGCACTGTGCCTTCCGCAGGCTCCAGCCCGGCCATGATCTTCATCAGGGTGGTCTTGCCCGCGCCGTTCACGCCGACCACTGCCAATTTGTCGCCGCGCCGCAGCGTGAGCGAGACATCTTTAAAAATTGTTCTGCCGTCAAACTGCTTGCTCACCCGGTTCAGCTCCAGCACGTCGCGCCCGGAAGGAGCCGCAGGGGGAAAGGCGAAATGAATCGTCCGCTCGCTTTCCGACAACTCAATTCGCTCGATCTTCTCTAACTGCTTGACCCGGCTCTGCACCTGCTTGGCCTTGGTTGATTTGGCCTTAAAGCGGGTGATGAACTGCTCGCTCTGCTTAATCATGGCCTGCTGGTTGTCGTAGGCAGCCCGCTCCAGCTCCATGCGCAGGATTTTTTCTTCCAGATATTTTGAATAATTACCTTTGTAAACCGTCAGTTTGCCAAGACTCAGCTCCCAAGTTTTTGTTGTCACTCGATCAAGGAAAGAACGGTCATGAGAAATAATCATCATCGCCCCTTGATACTGCTGGAGAAAGTCCTCCATCCACGTCAGCGAGTCGAGATCAAGATGATTGGTCGGCTCGTCCAAGAGTAGCAAGGCTGGCTGGCGGAGGAGCAGTTTGGCCAGCAGCAGGCGCATAATCCAACCACCAGAGAACTCGGACACTGATCTGTCCAAATCTGCTTTGATAAAACCAAGGCCGAAGAGAATACGCTCAATTTGGGGTCGAATGCGAAAGACATCGTGCCCTTCGAGCAGGTGCTGTAATTCGCCCTGCCGTTCAATCAGCGCGTTGAGATCTGGATCATGCTGATCAATCCCGGCCATGCGCTGGCTAATTTCCTCAAACTCTCGCTGATGCTGCAATGCCTCCTCAAACGCACTTTCCGCCTCGTCATACAGGCTGCGGCTGCCCAGCTCGATGGTGATTTCTTGGGGCAGATAGGCAACAGTAAACCAAGAAGCTCGACTGACCACACCGGGATCTGTCTCCAGCTCCCGACAGATAATCTTCATTAAGGTCGATTTGCCCGTACCATTGACCCCGGCTAGGCCGATGCGATCATTGACGTGAATTTGGGCAGAAATATCACGGAACAGATGCTTGTATCCGTGCTGGAGACTGAGGCTGTTAATGGTAAGCATAAGGAAAAATCAAATTGCTGAAGTCGTTGAAAACAGTGTACGTAAGCGTCACTCAATAGGACATTTATTGCCATCTTTATCAAGACAGACAAAAGTAACCATCGTAGAAAATATCTCGCCGTTGTCAGTAGATAAAGGATTGACTACCTTAACTGTCACTTGATAGGTAACTGAGGTTCTGCCGGTCTTTTCCTTCTCAACATTAAAAAGAAGAATACTGCCTAGCTCCACCCGTTTCTTGTAGCTCACTTTATCCATACCAACCGTAACAAAGCATTTGCTAGGATGATCCAAGCGGGCACAGATATAAGCAGATTCATCTACCCAGCGAAGCAAGGCCCCGCCAAACAGATAGCCGTAATGATTCAGATGTTCTGTGAGGACTAATTGGTAGTTCTGCATAGAAGCCGTCCTTGGATGATCCTACCGTAACCAATATTTTAGAGATTTTATTTCGTCCGCCTGATCGTAATCTCTTTTCCGTGCCGCTGCAAGTAACCAAGTACTTGTTCTTCTCAATCAGCTTACTAGAAAAATTGTTTGCCCTTGCTTGACAGTTTAGTTTTTCTTGCTTACTGTGTGCATAAGCACAAAATAAAACCCCTCATAAAGGAGGCTACATCATGAAACTTTGCATCACCGCAGCAGGAAATAATTTGTCCGCCACAACTGACAGTGCCTTTGGTCGTGCGCCGTGGTTCGTATTGATTAACACGGAGACCAGCGCAAGCGAGGCGATTGCTAATCCCTCAGTTAATGCAGGCCACGGCGCAGGAATTGCTGCTGCACAGCTCATGGCAGACCACGGCGTTGACGCAGTGCTGACCGGCAAATTAGGGCCAAAAGCCCAAGCCGCGCTGGCAGCGGCAGACATTGCCATGTACGAAGGATTAGCGAGCTGCACAGTCAACGAAGCCTTGGACCAGTTCCAGGCGGGAAAATACGGAGCTGCTCCGAGCGCAGAGCCTGTTAATCCGCAAGCGCAAGCTACTGGAGGTCAAGGTATGGGCGGCGGACGCGGTCAAGGCGGCTGTGGCAGATGTGGTGGCGGTGGCCGTGGTCAAGGTGGAGGGCAGCGGTAATGGGTGTGGCTCTCCATCCAGAGGTGATCCGTGCCTTTCATCAGCAACCATTAGCCGTGCCAGTGATCGGTATCACCGGTGGCAAGGGCGGAGTCGGCAAAACCACGGTGGCGGCTAATCTTGCCGCTGCCTTGGCTGCGCAAGGCTGGCGAACCGCTCTAGTTGATGCGGACGTGGATGCGCCTAACGGTCACATCCTTCTCAGTCGGCCCTTAGAGAATCCTATTGATGCTGCCAGTACCCTGCCGATCTTCAACCAAGAGCACTGTACAGACTGTCAACAGTGCGTCAAAGTCTGTCGGATGAACAGCCTCTTCCGCGCCAAAGCAAAAAAAATTACTCTGATGGGCGAATGCAATGGCTGCGAGGCTTGTTTTCTTGTCTGCCCAGCAGAGGGTGCGATTAGCCGAGGCAGCCACTCAGTGGGCACTACCTATAAAAGCGTACAGGGAAATTTGACTCTCTACACTGGCGCGCTTCATCCGGGCTTGGCAGAAAGCGCGCACGTAGTAGCAGCAGTCAAGGAGCGGGCTTTTGCTGAAGCAGAACAGTTTGATGTCATTCTCGTGGACACCTCGCCCGGCACCCACTGTAATGTTATTGGTGCACTCAAAGGTGCAGTGCATGTCTTAGCTGTAACAGAGCCGACCCCGCTGGGTGCGCATGATCTTGACCTGATGCTTTCTTTGCTCGACATGTTCCAAGTCAGCCGCAGCGTGGTGCTTAACCGGGCGGATCTGCCGGGCCGGATGGAAGACATTGACAAAGTTACGGCCGCACACAGTACCACAGTGACAGATAGAATCAACTTAGACAAGGAACTGCTGGCCAGCTATGTAGATGGAATACCAGTAGTACGCTCCAGCCCAGAATCGGCAGCCGCACTAGCCTTTATAGCAATGGCAAAGCGCATTGCCGCTGCCTATCTTGGCAAGGAGAAAAAGGTATGAAGGAGATCGTTATTTTAAGTGGCAAAGGAGGGGTTGGTAAATCCTCTCTGACCGCTGCACTTAGCCATCTGCTGGCCGAGAACGGTAAACGGCGGCTGGTTTTGACAGACACTGACGTAGATGCACCTAATCTGCATCTTGTTCTTGGGGCGGAGTTTGACCGCAGCTTTGGTATTCAGGCTTCTGACAAGGCGGTTATTGATTATGACAAGTGCAGTCGCTGCATGGCCTGCCGCGATGTGTGCAAGTTCGGCTCGATTATTGGTAAGGATGAGCCAGTACTGGTCAGCTATTCCTGCGAAGGCTGCGGGGCCTGTGCCATAGTCTGTCCGACCGGAGCTATTACTGTGCAGCCGGTGGAAAATGGCAAGATCAATATGGTACACTCTGGCTCGGTGCGGGTGGTGGCAGGCGAACTAGGCATTGGTGAATCTAGCTCAGGCCGTCTAGTGGATATGGTCAAGAAGCAAGCCCGGCAGGAAGCTGCTTTAACCCGAAGCGATCTGCTCCTCACGGACGGCCCGCCTGGCATTGGCTGCCCAGTGATCGCTGCTCTCAAGGGCGCAGATTACGCAGTGTTGGTGACCGAACCAACGCCTTCCGCACTCAGTGATTTGCAGCGGATTGTTAAAGTGCTGCGCGGTTTCCGTATCCCGGCTGGTGTTGCTCTCAATCGGGCGGACATGCACGGGCCGTCACGGAATCGGCTGCTGGCTTGGTTGGAGGAAGAATCGCTACCTCTATTGGCGGAAATTCCCTATGATCCCTTGTTACCGCAATCCTTGGCTCAAGGCGGACTTGGCGTGGTCATGTACCCGGACGCGCCTTCATCCCTTGCTATCAAAGACTTGAGCACTGCGCTGGCAGATATACTGGATTAACTTCCTCGTTCCGAACGTACACGGCTTTCTCAATCGAGCCGTGTGCCTCGTCCCTTTTGCTGCTATAAGTATTGCGTCCTGTATGATAATATACCACAAAGGAGCTGGCCGTTGTTTCGAGCTTGGGAGCGAATCAGCAGTAGTGTCCGGTTATTTTTTTGCAGATGAATCCACATGCAGACAGCGGCAGAAGCTATGCCGCTCTACCTACAAAACAGTGGTAATTGCTTGACGGAGTTCTGCCAAACTGAAAGGTTTGGCTATAGCCGCTTGAAAACCATATTTTTTATAATCCGCCAAAACAGGGTCGTCGGAATAGCCACTAGCAACGATTAAGCGTGCTTCTGGATCAAATAAAAGAATTTTTTTGGCAGCTTCTTGCCCACCCATCCCTCCTGGGATAGTTAGATCCATAATCACCAAATCCGCAGGACTACCGCTTTCTTGGAGTTCGTGGTAGAGACGGATAGCCTCTTCTCCATCTACTGCTAAAAATGCCTCATGACCAAGAGAGCGCAGTTGAGCTTTGGCAAGATCTCGCAACATTTGATCATCATCCATTACGATAATTCGGGCCGTCTGTCGTTGCCGCGCTTCATTCTGAGGAAGAAGAGGCTGGGGGCAAGGTGAAATAAGGCTCTGCGTGACAGGAAGATATACGGTAAAAACAGAACCTTTGTCCAGCTCAGACTGCACCGTTATACAGCCCTGATGTCGCTTAATAACGAGCTGACAGATGACCAAACCAAGACCATTACCATCTGGTTTCGTGGTGAAATGAAGATCAAAAATCTTGTCAATAATTTCTGGGCTGATACCTGTGCCACTGTCTTCGATAGAGATACAAGCAAAACAGCCCTCATGAAGACTCGGCTGTGATGAACTAACAGAGCTGATTCTAACATTATTGCAACGAATCATGATGTTTCCACCGTTAGGCATGGCATGTTTAGCGTTGACAATAATGTTCTGAATAACCTGACTGATTTGGCTACTGTCGGCCTTAATCGGCCACAGGTCATCGGCAAACTCATACTTGCAGATGATTTGTGAGCCATGCAGAATAATATCTGCTGATTCTTGAATCAGTTCAGGGAGTGTAATAAGCTCTTTTACTGGCTCTCCACCTTTAGTAAAAATTGCTAACTGATCAACTAATTTGCTCGCGCGATCTACTGCCTTCTGGGCACTGACTAACAGAGCTGTCGTCTGGGGATCATCAGCAACGGTTTGCGCAGCTAGCTCTATATTTCCAAGAATAGCTAAAAGAATATTGTTGAAGTCATGGGCTATTCCTCTTGCCAAAAGACTGACTGACTCCAATTCTTTAATCTTAATCAGCTCCTTGATTCTTTCCTTTTCATGCGTTACATCACGAAAAACGATCACCGTGCCAATGATCCTTTCCTCACGGCTACGGATTGGAGCACAGCTATCTGCAATACTACGTCGGCTTCCGTCTCGACAAACGAGAAGAGAACCGTTCTTTATATCCGTCATGATACCAAGTGCTAAGACCTGCTGTACTGGATCCGTGCATGGCTCATTGCTGTTTTCATCAACAATATGAAAAATAGTAGTTGATGGTAGCCCGATTGCTTCATCATTGAGCCAGCCAGTAAGCTGTTCCGCAACTTTATTGAGACTGGTAATCTTGCCGTAGACATCTGTGGCAATCACGCCATCGCCAATCGAGTGGAGCGTAACTCGTAGTCGTTCTCGTTCTTCTGCCGCTTGACGTTCTGCCTGCTTTAATTCATTAATATTGCGGCAGATACCGATTAACCCGAGCAGATTACCGTCTGGGCCAATATAAGGTGTTTTTAAAACATCAAAAATCTCTACTCTTCCATCTGGACGCGCTACAGTTTCCTCAGTGCGACTGGTCGTGCAGACAGTTAACATCTCCTGATCCGCCCGACAAAATGAGCTTGCTATTTCTGACGGCAGCACGGCCTCATCGGTTTTACCCAAAATCTCCAGTTCTTTTTTACCGGAAAAATTCTCAAAGGCGCGATTGCAGCCCAAATAATGATTGTGTAGATCTTTGAAATAAATTGGATCCTGAATTGAATTCAGGAGAGATTCAAGCATACTCTTCTGATAGCGCAGTCCTTCGCGAGTCTTTTTTAAGCTGAGATGGGTACTGACTCTTGCGAGTACTTCAGCCTGCTGAAATGGTTTGGTAATATAGTCTACACCACCTGCTGCAAAACCAGCAATTTTATCCTCAACACTCTGCAATGCAGTCATGAAAATAACAGGAATATCAATCAGCTCTCTGTCTTTTTTGATCTGTCGGCAGGTCTCAAAACCATCCATCTCCGGCATAATAACATCCAACAGGATAATATCGGGCCGTATTTCTCGTACTACCTCCACTGCTTGGCTGCCGCTTTGCAGCACCCGAAGTTCAAACTGCTGATCTTGAAGGAAAGAAAGGAGAATTCTTAGGCTGGCGGGCTGATCATCGACAATCAGAATGACATTATTTGTGCGGGAATTCATGAAGGTTTGCCAATCATATCATGTTGGGCCAGACTAACGATCAGTTTGAGCTGAAAATTATCAACAAGCTCCTCCAATCGAGCGGCAAAGGCTTTGTATTTGCCAGAATCAGTTTCAGTGAGCCAAGCACACTTTCGGGAAAGCCCTGCAATATTACCAGTCCGAGCTAATTCAGCGAGTTCCATTCGTTCTTCCGCGCTGGGCCAAGGAGCAGGAATGCTATCTAACCAAGTTCCTTCCGATTGAGGTGAAGGAACAGCAAGCTGCCTGCTGATAACAGTCAAGAGGTCGGCTGAAGAAAAAGGGCGGATAACGCAAGCAGCAAAATGTTCCTTTTCTCGACCTCGTGCTGCATCCTCTTCTGCTGTCAGAGCGATGACAGGTATATCTCGGAGTGCAGGTTGTTCTTGTAACGTTTTGGTTAATGATTCATTATCGCTGTCTGTTTGACGAAAATCAAGCAATACAGCATCAGGTCGAGCTTGCGTACAAGTTTCTGCCAAGCGGCTGCGATCTTCTAGTTCACGAATCTGAAAACCAGCAGTTTCCAAAATATTACGCAACACAGCTCGGCAAGCAGCATTATCGTCCATGATCAGTATAGTTTTACCACAGCCAAGGCTTGGGGAAATATCTGTTGGACTACTGAGAACACGCGCCTCTATGCTAAAGGAGAAGCGAGATCCTGGCCCTAAACTAGGTTGTGGATTGCTATCGAGTGGACTAAGCACTTGCAATTCCCCGCCCATCAGATGAACTAAGGTATAGCTGATAGCTAATCCTAGGCCGCTCCCTTCAGTATGCCGAAGATGGCTGTCTTTTTGCCGAAACGGTGTAAACAGATTCTGTTGTACTTCTGGACAAATCCCAAGACCACTATCTTCAACATGTATTGTGAGTACAGTTCGATCCCTGTCTTTTGCTTCAGCACGAACCTTGAGCGCACACCAGCCAATATGAGTAAATTGCACGGCATTAGAAAGTAGGTTCAAAATAATCTGTCGTAACCGTAGTTCATCAGCCTCAATAATTTTTGGTAAGCTAAGATCTGATTCGTAGATAAAATTGATCTGTTTATTCTGAGCTTTTTCTTTAATAATTTCTGCAATTCCATCTAAAAAAGAAGGTAACCGGAACTCACGCAGACTGAGTTCCATTCTACCTGTCTCCATTCGAGAGAGATCAAGAATATCGTTGATCAAGATCAACAAATGCTCGCCCGCCTTGTGAATGGCATTGATATTCTTGAGTTGCTTTTCATTGAGACGAGTATCGCTTGTAAGAATTTGCGCATACCCCAAGACCGTATTCAGCGGCGTGCGCAGCTCATGACTCATGTTGGCAAGAAAAGCAGATTTGGCCTGATTGGCTGTCTCTGCTTGTTCTTTTGCAGTGCGGAGCTGCTCTTCAGCCTGTTTCCGCGCATTGATATCAAGGAGTATACCGGCAGCACGCAGTGCCTTACCTTCGCTATCTCGCTGAAAAACTCGGCCCGCTCCCAAAGTCCATATCCATGCACCAGATTTATGTTGGAGTCGTTGTTCTGCCGTAAAGAAAGGTGTATCTCCTTGCAGATGTCGCTCCATCTGCTGTAGAATCTGTCCTTTATCCAAAGGATGAAGCGCGTTCTTCCATGTTTCAACATGCGGCTTAATCTCCTCTAGTTGCCAGCCCAAGATTTCTGCCCAACGTTCATTGAAAATTACTTCGCCAGTGGCTACATTCCAATCCCATGTCCCAAGGCCGGCACCTTTGATCGCCAAATCGAGTCGCTCATTACTTTCCCGCAAAGCTGCTTCAGCCTCCCTTCTATCAGTTATATCATGGATGATCGAGTAGAGCAATGTCCGCCCACCACTGCGCAGTGGCCCAGAATACACCTCTACGTCTCGCACTTCACCAGATGCTAAACGATGGCGAAAATGGAAATGAAGTTGTTTTGTAGAAACTGCGCGGGCTATCTCAGACTGTACTTCCGTATCAGAGAGTTGATTAATGTCGCTGATTCGCATTGAGACAAGCGTCTGAAGATCATAGCCGTAATATTGGCAAGCAGCTTGGTTTGCCTCGACTATCCTGCCATCTACGGGATCTATGATCAGCTTCACTGCCATATTACTGGCAAAAGTCTGGCGATAGCGCTGCTCACTTTCTCGGAGCAGTTCTTCTTGCAGCTTTAAGGAGGTGATGTCATGCGAACTCATAACAATACCGTTAACAACACCATCTTCAACCGCAAAAGGATAGTAGGATACATTTAAATACCGTCTCCCGACAGGAGGAAAATCAAACCAACCTTGATAATGAATCTCTTCGCCGGCTAAACAGGATTTCAGTTTATCCTGCATCGCCAGTCGTTCAAAATCTTGGCCATGCAATGCAGCCACTGTGCTGCCGATAATTTTTGTTCGTGGTTTTCTGAAAGCCTGTCCGTAGGCACTATTTACCGCCTGATAAACGAGGTTGCAGTCTACAAAGGCCATGAGATCATCCGTAGCCGAAATAATCTGCTCATAGCGGTGCAGTAATTCACTTGCTTCTCTACGCTCTGTTATGTCTTCTTTAACAGACACAAAATTTCTTACCTCGCTGCCAGAAAAGACTGGGGCAACAACCATTGCCTCCCAACGAAAAGAACCATCTTTGGCTTGGTTGAGTAGCTCGCCTTTCCAAACTTTTCCAGCTAACACCGTCTGCCAGAGTTGCTGATAGGTTGCTTCATTGGTTTGACCAGACTGAAAAATATTAGTCTTTCGGCCAATAAGTTCGTCTGCGGTGTAACCGGTGAGCCGCTCTGCTTCTGCATTGGCATAGCCGATTCGTCCTTTAAGGTCTGTAATAACGATAGCAGCTGGATTTTGTTCCACAACCGCAGTCAGAATTTTTACCTGTCGATCATGTTGCCGAAGGAGTCCTGCCATGCGATTAAAGGTTCTTGCCAAGGTAGTAAAGTCTGCTGTTCTACACGGTTCTGTTAAGGGCTGCCAATCTTCATTTTCAAGTTTGTTCATGCCTGAAATCAGCTCGGCAACAGGATGAGAGACGGCATAGCGAACAAAAAAGTGCGCGATAGGAATAAAAATGGCGAGGGAAAGGGCAAAAACAACTATCATTGCCGTCCACAACAAGTTATTTGGAAAAGGAGCGCGTTCTGCACCAAGCAAAATAGCTGCTTGCTTCCCATCAGCTAAAGGCAGCCATGCTCCTTGAACCATGAGTCGAGCAGGATGGGGAATATCTTGGCCATACCAATGCGTTTGCTCCTTTTTTAGGAGGGGCAGAAAAGATGGTAGATTACCAATTGTACAAGGCATCTCGCCACCAGTGGTCAGATGACGATCAGGTAGAATAACATGAATGCGCACACCACTTTGCAAGGCAGCTTCATTGAGCAGTTCTTGGGTAATCTTGTTACTAGATATCGGCTCCTCTTGCTGATGCAGCATTTGCCTTAATGTGACAAAGCCTTGGCCAAGTTGTTGTTTAGCCAGATATTTCTGTTGCTGATCGACTAGCACCACAAAGACAATGTACAAAAAAATCAGGACCGCAGCCATAATACAGGCACCGAAAAAAACAATCTGATCACGGAGTTTCAGATGGCTGCACGGTTCTGAAAGAAAGATGCGCATTTTTTGTCGGCTGGGTTGGATGAAAGGAAATAAAGAGTATAATTTTTTGAATTATACCAAATAAACTTTGTTCGCGTCAAATTTTTTGAATCACCGCCAGTGAAAGGCCGCCAAAAAGAGAAAGTGCGTTGTCAGACAGGTGCTTTTGTGGTAATAACAAGCACGTCACCGCCTAGACTGGCGGCAATCAACGTGGAGAAATTCTGTCATGCCTACCTGCTCCCACCGCTTCTTTTTCGTTCTGCGCCTCCTTGCTCCTACGCTCTGCTTGGTGGCTCTCCTAGCCTTCCAATCAGTAGCAGCGGAAGAAACTCGCCTGCTGCGCAATCCAACGGTCAGTCAATCCAGCATAGCCTTTGTCTATGCCAATGACATCTGGCTTTGCGGTCTGCAAGGCGGCCCAGCCCACCGTCTCACCACGTTTCAGGGCGCAGAAACCCAGCCGCATTTCTCTCCTGACGGCACTCAGATTGCCTTTTCTGGCGAGTATGATGGCAATGTTGATGTCTACGTGGTCTCGGCACAGGGCGGCGAGCCAAAACGCCTGACTTGGCATCCAATGGATGACAAAGTGCAGGGCTGGAGCAAGGACGGCAAATATGTCCTTTTCACTTCTGGCAGAAACAGTGTGCCTGATGATTTTTCTAAATTATGGAGCGTTAGTGTGCAGGGCGGCCTGCCAGAGCCACTGCCTATGCCCAGAGCGGCGGCGGGTCATTATTCGCCAGACGGCAAACAGTTTGTCTATCAAAAGATCGAGCCGTGGGAGCCAGAGTGGCGCAACTATCGAGGCGGCCAAAACAATCCCATCCGCATTATTGACCTACAGACGCTAGCGGTTGAAAAATTACCTTGGAACGGAACGAATGATAACAGTCCAGCCTGGTTAGACAAGACGATCTATTTTCTTTCTGATCGAGACCATACGATGAATGTCTGGTCATACAATCTTACGAACAAGAAACTAGAGCAACGTACTTTTTTTACCGAATTTGATTGCAAGCATCTGGAGGCAGGCGGAGGCAGGTTAATTTTTGAAAACGGTGGCTGGCTGTACGTACTTGATTCGGCAGGCGATAAACCAGAAAAGCTCACAATTACAGCGCAAGGCGATTTCCCCTTGGCCCGTCCGCACTGGGCGCAGGTCGGTAACGAGATCAAAAATGGAACACTCTCTCCGACTGGCCAACGGGCTATTTTTGAGGCACGGGGAGATATTTTCACAGTTCCAGCAGTAAAAGGCGATGTCCGCAATCTGACCGCCAGTTCTGGTGTAGCTGACCGCAGTCCGGCTTGGTCGCCAGATGGTAAACTCATCAGTTGGTTCTCGGATGAAGGCGGTGAGTATCAGCTCGTTATTGCTGACCAATATGGCAAAAACAAGAAAAAGATCAAACTAAAACATCCCACTTTCTTTTATACACCTGCATGGTCACCAGATTCGGAAAAAATCAGCTTCAGTGACGCAGACCGGAATCTCTGGCTGCTTGCGTTAAAGACTAGAAAAATTCGCCTGATCGCCAACGAAGGCTTCACCAATCCTGAGCGAGTTATTGCCCCGATCTGGTCGCCAGATTCAAAATGGATTGCCTATGTCAAGCGGCTAAAGAATCAATACAAAGCTATATTTCTTTATTCTATTGAGCAGAATAAATCCTTCCAGCTCACGGATGGCCTTTCTGACTGCATGTCTCCGGCTTGGGATGCAAACGGCAAGTATTTGTATTTTCTTGCCAGTACTAATTTCGGCCTTAATGTGGGTTGGTCTGATATGAGTTCCGCAGACCGATCTGTGAGCCGAGCTATTTATTTGGCCGTTTTGGCTGCGGATGAGCCTTCTCCCTTACTGCCGGAAAGTGATGAGGAAAATAAGCTGGATAAAGATAAAAAAGTCGAGGATGACAAAGAGAAAAAGCTAGACAAGCCCGGCAAAAAGAAAAAAAAGGAGGATGGGCCGCCAGAAGAAAAAAAGAAAGAAGAGGTCACGGTCAAAATAGATTTGCAAGGCATTGATCAGCGGATTGTTGCTCTTAATCTGCATGAGGGAGATTACCGCCAGCTTACGGCAGGCCAAGAGGGGACAATTTTCTATATAGAAAAAAACGGTCTAATTCTGCATCGTTTTTCGCTTGATGATAAGGAGGCAAATGACTTCCTCAAGAATATCTGGGAATACACACTATCAGCCGACCGAAAAAAAATTCTTTATCGCAAAGATTGGAACAACTGGGCAATAGTCGATGCCGACGGTCCGCCAGAACCAAGCGAGGGCAGCATCAATACCCAAGATATGCAGATGCGAGTGGTTCCTAAGCAGGAATGGCGGCAGATATTTCGGGAAGCTTGGCGTTTCCAACGCGATTACTTTTATGTAAATAACGTGCATGGCCTTGATCTAGACTGGGCATACACTGCTTATGCGCCTTGGGTAGAGTATGTTCGCCACCGCGCTGACTTAAACTATATCCTCGCCATTCTTGGCGGCGAGACCTCGGTCGGCCATGCCTTTACTGGCGGTGGAGATATGCCTTATCGTCCCTACACGCCGATTGGTCTTCTTGGTGCAGACTTCAGCATAAAAGCAGGCAGATATCAGCTGCAAAAAATTTACAAGGGCGAAAACTGGAACCCGCGCCTGCGTGCCCCGTTGAGCGGGCCGGGCATTGATGTTAAAGAAGGTGACTTTCTTCTGGCTGTAAACGGCGTGGAATTGAACAGTTCCATGAACCCATACAGTCTGTTTGAGGAAACCGCAGGCAGACAGACTGTGCTGACCTTGAACAACAAACCAATCATGAAAGGTAGTCGTGAAGTGACTGTGGTACCGACTTTCTATGATTTTGGTCTGCGGATAAAAAGCTGGGTCGAGGAAAACCGGCAAAAGGTGAACGAGCTATCTGGTGGTAAGCTGGCATACATCTGGCTGCCCAACACCAGTATTGGCGGCTACGAATTTTTCAACCGCTACTACTTTGCCCAGCAGGATAAGCAGGGGGCAATTATCGATGAACGATTTAACCACGGCGGCATGGTACCTGATTACATTATTGATCTACTTGGTCGTGATCTGCTTGGTTTTTTCAATAATGCGGCTGGGGAGCATCAACCTTTCACGCTACCCAATGCAGGCATCTGGGGGCCAAAGGTGATGATTATCAACGAGGCCGCTGGTTCAGGCGGCGACTTGCTGCCCTATATGTTCCGTCTAAGAAAAATTGGCCCACTGGTTGGCACCCGTACTTGGGGAGGACTGGTGGGTATCTGGGATGTGCCGTCTCTGATTGATGGCGGTTTTATTGCAGTTCCTAGAGGCGGTTTTTACAACCTGCAAGGTGAATGGGATGTTGAAAATAAAGGAGTGGAACCGGATATCGTAGTCGAACAAGAGCCTGCGGCAGTCAATCAAGGCCACGATCCGCAGCTAGAAAAGGCGGTTGAAGTTGCGCTTGATCTTCTAAAAACGCAAAAAGTGAACATACTGCCACAGCCTCCTGATCCAGTGCGAGTACAACGAGCTGTTCATCAATAAAATAAGGCTCTGTTGAGGTAGTAGCTCCTGTCACGGCTCAACGTTGCTTTATTCAAGCAAGGCCAAAATCAGTTGACACTGGAACGCGGACGGTTATATTCAAAGTAGATGACTAATGCTAAAAATTATTACCTGTTTCCTTTTCGCGGCGACAACAGAGGATCAATGTTGAGAATTATTTCAGTGGTAGCCTTTGCGCTCCTGTTTACCTTTTTCCACTATCTACCCGCAGTAGCAAGTCAACAGTCATTGGAAGATATTCGCTTTGAAAGTATCTCCCAGAACGAAGAGCGGATTATTTTTCGTTTGACTGGCTCGAACATGCCGAATTTTTTCACCATAAAAAATGATAATCCGCGCTTAGTTTTTGATTTTAGCGATACCGGTGTTGCTAACCGAATTAAAAACAACGTAGCTATCAACGGTAAACTGGTTGAACGTGTTCGTGTAGGCATTCATGAAAACAAAACACGGGTCGTTTTAGATTTGGTGGCAGGGCGAAATGTACAAACTATTCAAGAACCTGACCGTGACCATCATCTCCTGACCGTTATTATTCATGATGCAAAAATTAAGCCGTTGCCAAGACAGGCTCCAAGCTCTGACAGCAGCACAAAACCGCCCGAAAAAATAGAAATCGAACAGCAGCATTCTGTAGTTTCACCAGCAGAAAGCACGCCACTACCTGTTGCTTTGCCTCAACACGAGCAGGAAAAAGGCAGCAGTACAGCTTCTTCCTTTAGTAAGGATACAACTGTACTCTCTACAGTTCTTTTTGATAAAAATTCTAACCGGGGCGAGATGGTTATGTTCAGGTTAAACAAATTTCATCCGCCAGTTGTTTTTGGGCTAGAAGAGAATAAGCCAAGGGTGGTTTGTGATTTCCAAGATACTGTTCCGGGGGAGCGACTGGCAGATCATGTTGATGTAGATGGCAAATTTGTTCGCAGTATCCGCGTTGATAAAAATACAGCAGAACACAAAATCCGAGTCGTGCTCGATTTAACACCAAACAAAAGCTATGATCTCCAGCAGGTCTTTTTTAAAAATGATAATCTTTTTGTCCTTATCATTAACACGCTGGGTAATTCTGCCAAACGGCTGAATTGAAAGCAGTAGCTTTACGCTTGTGATGTCCGAGTATTTTTTGATCTGCAAGTTGTGGTTCAACAGAATCTCTAACTCACTTTCCAATGCAAAACTTGGAAAATACCGCATCCAGCACGTCATCCGGTGTGGTTAGACCAACAATGTCAGAAAGATAATCAAGAATACTTTGCAGATCAACAGCGATCAGGTCAGCAGGCTGCTGGGCTTGTAGGGTTTGTTCAAGTTGCTGGCAGGCAACCAAAGCCTTTTCCAAAACCATCGCATGGCGGAGATTAGGTGCGCAGGCAGGTTGCTCGTCCATGTTCTCACTCTTGCCCATTGCTGCTTGCCAGATAGCATCTTGCAATGCCTCAATGCCTTGGTCACATTTGGCCGCTGTTTGCACCTGTGTTTCTTCAGCAAATGCACGACTCATCTGCTCTAGCTGCTCCGGTGGAGCCGCATCTATTTTATTCAACACCACAATGCGTTTTTTACCGTCTATAGAGGTATAAAGCTGCTGATCCAGACCAGTTAGCTCTTGGGACGCATCAAGCACTAGCAAGACTAAATCAGCCTGTTCCATCTTGCGCCGCGCTCGCTCAATACCCAATCCTTCCACTGTATCTGCATGGTCACGAATGCCTGCGGTATCTACCAGATGAACCGGAATGCCGCGTACCGAAATCAGCTCTTCAATAGTGTCGCGGGTAGTGCCAGGCAAATCAGCAACTAAGGCGCGTTCCTCACGCAATAAGGCATTGAGAAGACTAGACTTGCCAACATTGGGCCGCCCAGCAATGACTGCTCGGATGCCCTCGCGCAAAACCTTACCCTGTCCAGCAAGAGCTAAAAGTTTTTGGAGCGGTTGGATAACATGGCTATGCAGTTGGGAAAAAAACTGATCTGTTGGGAGGATCTCAGCAGCATCGTCTGGAAAATCAATTGCCACCTCAATGACGGCAAGCATCTCGACTAAGGCATCTCGCACCGCACTGATTTGATTGTGCAGCGCACCCTGCAGATGCTCGGTAGCCAAACGGGCACTGGCCGCAGTCCGGGCTTCGATTAGATCAATCACTGCCTCAGCACGAGTAAGATCAATCCGGCCAGCAAGAAAGGCTCGTTTGGTAAACTCGCCGGGTTCAGCAGGGCGTGCTCCAGCAGCGAGAACCTCGGCAAGAATTGCTTGCAAGACCGGCCAGCTCCCATGACTCTGGATTTCTGCTACATCTTCACAGGTATAACTATGCGGTGCCCGCATCAGCACTGCCATAGCCTCATCTAAAACCGTACCTTTACGATCAACAACTCTGCCATAACAGAGCCGGTGGCTTTGGAAAATAACTTGTGAACGGTGAGGACGAAAGAGCTGCTGGAGGATGCGTTCTGCTTGCGGCCCGCTGAAGCGAATAATGCCAATGCCGCCACTGCCCGGAGCCGTGGCAATGGCAGCAATGGTATCCTCAGTCTTCAGACGGGCTGTCATTCTTTCGCCCTCTGCCACCTCTGCGAGAAGGCTTTTTTCGGCCTGGTTTGTAGATCAAGACCTTTTTAAATAACCCATCACCAACAGAACGGCTGCGGACTTCCTTGTCCTCTTGGAGGAGCATGTGCACGACCCGGCGTTCTGAGGGATTAAGAGCAGGAATGGCTTGTGTCATACCATCCTCGCGTACTTTGGCTGCCAGTTCCAAGACCTGCTGCTTGAGTGCCTCCATGCGTTGTTCGCGGTAATCGCCAACTTCCAAGGAGAGCTTAGTCCGATCAGGCAAAAGATTAGACGTTATTTTTCGGAGCAAATACTGAAGGCTATCCAATGTGCGGCCATCATGGCCCGTCAAAATTTCCTGATGCTCACCGCCGACCTTGCAAACTACAGTCTGGTTTTCTAACTCTACAGCCACAGTTGATGGGCACTTCATCAGCTCTAACAGCGTAGAAATATCCTTTTGTACCGCTTCTAACGCCTCTTGGGAAGGTGCTGTATATGGAACAACAGTTGCCTGCTGCGGCACCGCTGTTTCTTCCTTGGCCGCTCCAGTTTCTACTTGCTGTTGAACAGGCTTTTTTCTTTCCCGATTGGGCCGTTTTTTCTTCTGTGCTTGTGCTGGCTCTCCTAGAGCAGGCGTAGGTTCTATAGGAGGTATTTCTGCCTCAACAGCGGCTCTTGTGGGTATAGTGGCCCGGTGTTCCTTTTTATAGCTCACCCGAATGCGTGCTTTTTTCCGACAAAGACCAAAAATACCAGGGGAACCAGTCTCTAAGATTTCAATATTCAGCTCTTCTTGCAAGGCTGCCATTTGCTTGCAGGCAGTAACAATTGCATCAGAGACTGTACCACCGTAAAAATCCTGTTCCTGTGCCATAATGATGCTCCTCAGTTCGGTAAGGCCGTTGCTGTGGTCTGCCGGTTGATTAGCTGCTGCTGGAGTATGGAGAGCAGATTGCTCACAAACCAATACAACACCAAGCCAGAGGCAAAGTTGATAAACATGGCCGTGAAAATGATTGGCATAAACTGCATGATCTTGGCTTGTTGGGGATCTGCGGTAGTTGGAGTCATTTTCTGCTGGAGAAACATCGTGATACCCATGAGCAAGGTGAGTACCGGAATGCCGTGCAGATAGGGAATGTCAACGCCAAGCATGAGGCGGTCTGGTGCAGAAAGATCAGTAATCCACAGCATAAAAGGCGCATGGCGCAACTCAATAGATGCCATCAATACCCGATAAAGGGCAAAGAAGAAAGGAATTTGAATCAGCATCGGCAGACAGCCGCCAAAGGGATTGACCTTGTAGGTTTTGTACAAGGACATCATCTCCTGATTCATCTTTGCTGGGTCATCCTTATACTTTTCCCGAACTTTTGCCATCTTAGGCTGAATCTTCTGCATATTACGCATTGACTTCATGCCCTTGTGCGTGATTGGCCAAAAAGATCCCTTCACTAAACAGGTCACAAGGATGATGGCAACACCATAGTTGCCAAAGATATTATGGAAAAAGTTGAGGAGCAAGAGCATCGGCTTGGCAATGATGTCAAACCAGCCGAAATTGATGGTCTCAGACAAATCATAGCCCACCTCTTTCAAATACGACAACTTTTTCGGGCCAAAATAGCCTTCGTATTCAAAAACCTTTTTTGCCCCCGGAGCCAGTTCTGTTTTGTCCTCAGCCAGCACCGTGCGAATCTCTTGTTCTCCAGCTTGACTGATCGTCACCGTACGGCTGCTACTTTTCTCCGGCAATAGGGTAAGCATGAAATAACTATCCATATCAGCAACCCAGCTTACTTCACCTTGAAAGACCAGTGGGCCGTTGCCCAGTTCTTTGAGCTTAATTTCATGGAGCTGGCGATTCATATACACTGCCGGACCGCTGAACAGTCTGCCGCTTTCGCTACCACCATGAAATGGGCCATTGCTCATCGACAGGGCCGGAGCCACTTGCACAGGAGCAGAGCCGTTATTGCTCACTGTGCAGACACTCGCAATGAGATAGTTGTTAGCATGAAAGGTTAGTTTACGCTCTATCTTTATGCCATTTGCCAGCTCGGCAAGCATGAGAAGGCTGCTATCGCCTTGCTGCACATTGATGGCTGTTGTTTCTGCTGTAAACAGCGGTAAATCTGCTGCTGCGCCAGCATCCAAGGTAAAGGTCATGGGCAAATCTGCTGGATTGCTGGATGTGACCAATTCCATGGGGGGTGCATCTTGAGCTGATGCTTTCCGATATCTTTTTAAGATAAAACTCTTTAAACCACCGCCTTGCTCAAAGAAAACCGCTTTATACAGCGGTGTCTCAACAGTGATATCGCGGGCAGCAGCGTTAACTGGCACGGGGAGAGAAGCTGGAGCAGGTTTTGCTGGAGTTGTCGTATCAGGTGCAGGGTGATCTGCCGGATTAGCGAGCTGTTGGCTCTGCTGGTGTTCAGCAGGCTTCTGGGGTGGTGTAAAAAAATACTGCCAGCCCAGTAGGATGAACATGGAAAGAATGATGGCTAGTAAAGCCCTGTAGGTGTCCATTGCTGTATGTTCAGTTGAAAAATTGCCGGTATGAATTTCCTCCGGCAGCGGAACTATTCCACAGGATCATAGCCGCCAGCAGCAAAAGGATGGCAACGCAAAATGCGCCGCACTGCCAGCAGGCTTCCCCGAAGCGCACCATGACGAGTCACTGCCTGCACCGCATATTCGGAACAGGTAGGGACATAGCGGCAGCAGGGTAAAAACAAAGGCGAGATGCAGAGCTGATACCCTCGCACCAGCAAAAGACAGCAAGAGGCTGCCAGACTAGGCTTGTGACTGCGCATAATTCTGTTCTGGCATTCCCATCAGCCGGGCAACTGCGGCGCGGACAGCATTCATACCTTTCAAAGAAAATTCAGGTCGCACAGTCACCACAATATCGCTGGATAAAGGAAATATTTGCCGATGGAGGCGGAAGGTTTCGCGGATAATCCGCTTGATCCGATTACGCTGTACCGCGCTGCCGGTCTTTGCCGGAACGCTGATGCCCAAACGGCTGTGAGGCAGCTCATTAGCAAGAAAGATGAGTGCAAAACCGCTGCCACGCAGCCGCCTGCCCTGTCGATACACCAGATTATACTCTCTAGTTTTTCTAAGAAGACAGGACTTAGGAAGGGCGAACTGCTTCATCTGGATCAGGCAGACAGCCGTTTCCGTCCTTTAGCCCGTCGTCGCCGGATGACTGCTTGACCAGAGCGGGTTTTCATGCGGGCACGGAATCCGTGAGTGCGGGCACGTTTAATAATGCTGGGCTGAAAGGTTCTCTTGCTCATGATAAGTCCTGATACTGGATGTGATTAATTGGGCCTGAAGCCTACTTCTGCCCTTGGCGGAAAACGGCTACGCGGGCATCTTTTCATAGACAGCAGTGGCTGTGGCATGGCAGAATGCAGGCCAAACATTAGCCAGTGCATAATGTGTGAGACCTTTTATTGTACTCAGCAGCTTTGCTGCTGTCAAATTATTTCCCTTGCATTCCCCTGCATCCATAATGAAAATGCCAAATTTCGACTGGGCCTTGCTTTGGCAAGAGGCACGGGCCAAAAGAAGCTGGACAGTAAAAGCAGCGACTGACTGGGACAAAAGAGCTTCATCCTTTGCTGAACGCACAGCAAATTCGGCCTATGCAGAACAGTTTATCAAGCTCATGTCGCCCTTGCCAGATTGGACGGTGCTCGATGTAGGCTGCGGCCCTGGTACCTTGGCTTTACCTTTGGCAGCTCGTTGCCAAAGCATAACTGCTGTAGATTTTTCTGTTGGAATGCTGGAAATACTGGAGCGGCAGGCAAGAGAACAGGGCTTAGACAACATAAAGATGCAGCAGCTTTCTTGGCAGGACGATTGGGAACAGGCTGGCATTGGTCTGTACGATGCTGTCATTGCCTCGCGCTCGCTGGCTGTGCCCGATCTCCACGAAGCTCTGGAAAAACTGGAACAACATGCGCGACAGCTCATCGTTGTTGCCGACAAAGTCGGGAACGGCCCCTTTGATCCTGATGCCTTTGCTGCTCTTGGTAGACCTTTGGAAAGTGACTCAGACTATATCTGGACGTTTAATCTCCTTTGCCAGATGGGTCGATTACCAAAGGTTGACTATATTTACCTAGAAACAGAGCATGAACATCTGTCTTTGAGCGATGCTCTTGCCTCCTGTAAATGGCCTTTCAGTAACTTGAGTGCAGAAGAAGAACGCAAGTTGGAGGATTATGTCCAATCAATTGCAGAAATCAGGGCAGACGGTACTGTCATTACCAGACGGCGAACAGCACCAGTCTGGGCCTTTATAAGCTGGCAGCCACAAAGCTATTGCTAAAAAGCCAGACAGAAAATTCTTCCGTAAAAGTTCCTGACATGTTTTATTGCCGGGACATTTTTTTATTCTTTTCTTTGTAGCAGCATAGTGAGGTAATCATGGGTTTTCAGTGCGGTATAGTCGGCCTGCCTAATGTAGGTAAATCAACAATCTTCAATGCCTTGACCGCAGCAGCTATTGCGGCAGAAAATTATCCATTCTGCACCATTGAACCAAATGTGGGTGTGGTGCCAGTGCCAGATAAGCGGCTGGACATCTTGTCTGACTTGGCCAAAACTCGGAAAACAGTGCCAACCCAGATGGAGTTTGTTGACATTGCCGGCTTAGTCAAAGGGGCTTCGCAGGGAGAGGGGCTGGGCAATCAATTCCTTGGTCATATCCGCCAAGTGGATGCAGTGCTCCATGTTGTCCGTTGCTTTGAAGATGACAACATTGTTCATGTTGATGGCTCGCTTGATCCTGTCCGGGATGCAGAGGTCATCAGCACAGAGCTGGTTCTAGCTGACCTAGATACTGTTGGCAAACGCTTGAAAAAGGCCCTCAGTCAAGCCAAGTCTGGGGACAAAAAATGTATCGCGGAAGCTGCTTTCTTGGAGCAGTTGCATACAGCCTTGGATCAGGGCCAGCCAGCCCGGCTGGTTAAAGCGGACAATGAGGCCCAGCAGGAGCTGCTGCGTGAGCTTTGCCTGATAACAACTAAGCCAGTGCTCTATGTGGCTAATGTCAGTGAACAGGACATTGCTGCTGGCAATAGTCATGTTGATCGGCTGCGGGCTATTGCCGAGCAGGAAGATGCTTCAATAGTTATGATTGCTGGGGCCATTGAGCAGGAACTGAGCCAGCTCGATGCCGCAGAGCAGCAGGAATTTCTGGCTGACATGGGCTTGGATGAACCGGGCCTGCATCGCCTCATTCGAGCGGGTTACGAGCTGCTTGGCTTGATTACCTATTTTACTGTTGGGGAAAAGGAAACGCGGGCTTGGACAATCACCAAAGGCACCACTGCGCCAGGTGCGGCAGGCAAAATCCACAGCGATTTCGAGCGGGGCTTTATTCGCGCTGAGGTTATTGCCTATGCTGATTATGTGGCCTGCGGCTCTGAGGCAGCAGCGCGCGACAAGGGCGTGTTACGCTCTGAAGGGAAAGAATATGTCGTCAAAGACGGCGACTGCATCCTGTTCCGCTTTAACGTTTAAGATGCAGAAAAAGTACTACCGATGAATTACAAAGGGGATTACCGATGAAGAGATCATTTTACGCTCGATAAACGGTCAGGGCTATTGCCGATGAATAGTTACGCCTATTGCCGATGATTTCCCAAGGCTATTACCGATGTTTTTTTTGGGTACGGGAATCCAGAAGCTGGGTTGAAGCACGATGCTCCAGTGCTTCAATGTCTGCGTTTTGAAAAAATCTCTTATTGTGCTATAACGATGGACAAGCCTACTCTGAAGAACTGCTTCAGGGTGTTCACACTTTTTCTCATAAAAGGAGGAGAAAGCCATGTCCAAGGAACTGCATGAGCAAATCAACGCGGATTTGCAAGCCTTTCAGGAGAACCCGGTCGAATTCATGAACCGGCTGCCGGTCAAGCAGGAAGCGCAGGCAGGCGTAGCTGCCGCACCGTTCTTTAGCCAAGATGCCCTTGCTCGGCATGATTATATCGAAGCCCGCGATCTGTTCCGGCAGCAGGCGGTTGATTCTGGTAAACTGGATGAGGGAGCCAGAGCACTGTTCCTGAGCAACGACCAAGCAGATCGTCTCACGGACAGCTTCAGTCATGCTGGGCTGTTGAGCATGGAGAACAGCGGCCTGATGAGCGCGCGGCTGGCTGAATCGCCATGGTCAGACGATTACTGGGCACTTTATCTGGGCGTGCTTGGTAAACGCTATGCTGATCCTAGTTTTCCCAAGTCTTCAAACTGGAAAGTGAATTTTGACTACATCCAGAGCAATTCGGCAGCCTTTATCCTTGCCAGCGGCAATCAGGAGGCGATCAATAATCTTTCGCCCTCAGAGAAATACGACATCTTGGTCGGTGATCGCAACTACTCGTTGACCAAGCAGATGTGGGAGGAAGGCAGACGCTATTATGAACGCTATGGCACTGTGGAAACATGGATGGGCATTTGTCACGGCTGGTCGCCTGCATCCTATATGCTGGCCAGACCAGCCAATCCTGTCACAGCACTGGCTGCGGACGGACAGACCCGGCTGACCTTTTATCCCTCTGACATCAAAGCCCTTGCCTCACTGCTCTGGGCCAAGGCCGCGCCTAGAGCCAAGTTCATCGGCGGACGCTGCAATACAAGCAATCCGCAGGTTGATCCGCAGAGCGGCCGCATCATTGCCCAAGACTGCTTTGACACCAACCCCGGCACGTGGCATCTGGCAATCGTTAACCAAATCGGCGCGTCGAGGCGGAGCATGGTCATGGATGCGACCTTTGACTACCAAGTCTGGAACCAACCCGTGCTGGGCTACAGCTACACCTATTTCAACCCAGCTAGCTATATGGTGACCAATTCCTTAGCCGCCGCAACCGTTGCCAAAGCGAATTTCACCAACGACACGTTTGCCGCCTATCGGGGCAATCAGACAGACAGCATCGTTGGCATTGCTATGGATGTGGACTACATTGTCGAAACAAGACCTTCACACCAGTTTCCAGATGGGCCGCATAAAGATGCTGTGACAAGAGTCAACTATCGCTATGATCTGGAACTGGACTTTTCCGGCAGGATCATTGGCGGCGAATGGTATCAGAACGCCCATCCTGATTTCCTCTGGACTCCGGCCAAAGGTGCACGCGCTCTTCCGTCTTGGGAGGGCCGTAATCCGATCAATCCAGCGGACTGGATGAGCGGCCAGCCAATTCCTAGCATCTGGCAGCAGATTGCCGCCATAACTTCTGAATATGGCAAAGCACCAATGGCTGCTATCACCGAGCGGCTGATCCAACTGGCGAACTGAGCTTTGCCAACCAAGGCGGCAGTGAATGAAATGGTGCAGATCGGACTTGCACCTGCACAAACAGTATTTCATTGCCGCCCGGCTGCAATTTTGCAATGACTGTTTAAAGCTATCGCTGGAGCAGCGATAGTTAATGAGCCACTTTCAGTGCCCTACGCGTGGTTGAGGGGCACATTCAACATCATTTTATATCGCTGCGGCTATAATTCAAATTATCTGATTCCGTTGTATTCAATCAGTCCTAAGCAACTTCGAGATAGAATATGAAACCAAAAAAACATTATGTTTAACCTGCAATTGCACATTAGCCCACAAACTGAGCAACGCCTGAAGGCTGTCTTGGCACACACACAGGATGCAGAAACTTTTGCCAAAAATATCATCGATTATCAAATTGGTGAACTTCAGAAAGGCATTGTCAATATCCATCTTGAGTTGAAACAGTTTGAAGATAAATATCAGCAATCATCAGAAGAGTTTTATCAGCAATACATTCAAGGGCAAACTGACGACAGCGAAGATGCGATGCTCTGGGCTGGACTCTATGAAATGCTGCGTGATAACGAAGACAAGTTGCGGGAACTTGTATGATTGCTGCCTATTTTGCCGTGCTTGAGCAAACGCTTCAGTCGTTCCCAAACATTTTGCGTTCCACTTTGACCAAGAAACAATATAATGCCAAGCAAGGATACATCAGCGGTTCGATTCAATTTGACAATGGCTGCCGTCTTGAATTTATGGAACTCAAAGACATTGATCGGACAGCAAAAGTAAAATATCGGTATCAGTACATGGACCAGCAGAATGCCTGCCTTTTCCGCTATGACAATGCCCCTCATCATGCCGAAGTCACAATTTTTCCCCATCATAAGCATAAAGGAGAAGTAATCGAAGCCAGCCTTGAACCAACCTTGTTTGACGTGCTACTGGAAATTGCCGGACACAAGTCCCCTTGATTCACCGAAAGATCAAGCTGATTGAACAAGTACATAACGTAACGCTCGAATAAACAAACCCTTTGCATATACAACCATTGGAGACCTTATGGCAAAAATTCAGGTAAAAAATCCAATTATTGAGATTGACGGCGACGAGATGACTCGGATCATCTGGGCCTTTATCAAAGACAAACTTATCCTGCCCTACTTGGATATAGATCTGCATTATTATGATCTTTCCATTCAAAAGCGCGACGCGACCAACGACCAAATCACGGTCGATGCAGCCAAGGCGGTCAAGCAGCATGGCGTGGGAGTCAAATGCGCCACCATCACCCCGGATGAGGCCCGCGTCAAAGAATTTGATCTGAAAGAGATGTGGAAGTCGCCGAACGGCACCATCCGCAACATCATCGGCGGCACAGTCTTCCGTCAGCCAATCATCTGCAAAAATATTCCGCGCCTTGTGCCGGGCTGGACCAAACCCATTGTTATTGGCCGTCACGCCTTTGGCGATCAGTATCGAGCCACAGACTTTCTTGTTCCTAGCGCAGGCAAGCTGACCATGCGTTTTGAGCCTACAGACGGCAGCCCGGCAATCGAGTACGAGGTTTTTGATTTTCCCAGTAGCGGTTGCGCTATGGGCATGTACAACTTAGATGATTCCATCCGGGGTTTTGCCCGCTCCTGCATGAATTACGGCTTGAATCTTGGCTGGCCCGTGTATTTATCAACCAAGAATACCATCCTAAAGAAGTACGACGGCCGCTTCAAGGACATCTTTCAGCAGGTTTATGAAGAAGAGTTTGCCGCCAGTTTTGCGAAGGCAGGCATTACCTACGAGCACCGCCTGATTGATGACATGGTGGCAGCGGCTATGAAGTGGGAAGGCGGCTTTGTCTGGGCCTGCAAGAACTATGATGGTGACGTGCAGTCTGACACTGTCGCGCAAGGTTTTGGCTCACTTGGCCTGATGACCTCTGTGTTGATGACAGAGGACGGCCAGACGGTTGAGGCAGAGGCTGCGCATGGCACTGTTACTCGCCACTACCGTGAGCATCAGAAGGGCAATAAGACCTCAACCAATCCAATTGCTTCTATTTTTGCGTGGACGCGGGGCTTGTACTACCGGGGCAAATTTGACGCAACCCCAGAGGTTATACGCTTTGCTGAGACGCTGGAGCGAATTTGTGTGGAGACCGTAGAATCTGGTTTTATGACCAAGGACTTGGCTCTACTGATTGGTAAAGAGCAGGCATGGCTGACCACAGAGGAATTTCTCGCCAAGCTGGATGAGAACCTGCGCGTGGCAATGAGCTGATACTATGCGGCTTCTCCTAGAAGCCCTTGCCGAGCTGCTCTTCCCAGCCTGCTGCTTAGGTTGCGGTAGGCAGCTCGGTTTCTTTCACCTGCCACTGCTTTGTACAAGCTGTAAAACAGAAGTTTCTCCAATTTTCCCGCCGTGTTGCCCCTGCTGTGGCGTACCTAGTACAGACAAACGCTGCTCTTCATGTCTTGACCACGCCTTTGCTTTTGATCAAGCACGTTCCCTTTTCATCTATCAAGAACCGATCAAGTCACTCATCCTACACCTCAAATTTAGCGGCAGCCTTGCCGGACTGAGCAGTTTCGCTGCTTTGGCACAAGAAGTGGATGCTGCCGCCCTTTTCCACGAGCCTGATCTCATCCTACCTGTGCCGCTGCATATCCGTCGTTTACGTTGGCGGGGTTTCAATCAATCGCTGCTCTTAGCTAAAGCCTGCTTTCCTGCTTGGAAAGAGAAAATTCAGCCTGACTTGCTTCAGCGACATCGGGCCACTGTGCCGCAAACTCAGCTTGATGGCGCGGCCCGGCGGAGCAATTTGGAAGGAGCTTTTAGTATAAGCAAACCGCAGGTTGTCAGAGGCAGGCGTGTTCTGTTGACAGATGATGTCTTTACTACTGGCTCGACGCTCCATGAATGTGCCAAGGTATTGCGAGAAGCTGGAGCAGCGGAGATTGCGGCGTTTACGGTAGCAAGGACATTGAAATGATCAGAGATAAAAAACACAACAGCCGCAGAGTTCTTTCGCGGCTGTGTTTACTCATCTATCTTTTGGTGGTGGGTCGAATCCGTTGATATGGTATTTAACTCTTCCAGCAGTACACAATCAAATCTGACTCTACCGAATTTCAGCCTTAATACCCTCTTCATTGGGTAGGTGTTCCGTTACAGCGGATTAACCACCTTTAACCCCTCCACCCATTCAAAATCTTTAACGTTACGTGTTAAAAGAGTTTGGTGGTGTTCAAGGGCCGTGGCTGCGACCAGAGCATCTCCCAAGGACATTTTTCTCTGCTGGCGCAATACAATAGCTGTGTCGATGACAGGCTGTGTTATCGGTAATACTGTAATCGTTTCAAAAAGCAATTGCAGGTAATGTTGTTCATCTTCTGATAGTGCGTGATACCCTAGAGTTTCCACGCAGCTAATGACGGAGCAGGAAACCTCGCTATTCCTCAGAGTTTCTTGGAGAATTTGAAATTCAGGAAGAAAAGAGTAAATGATGATGTTGCTGTCAAGAAGCATCAGACCTCTCTCCCAGGAAGAGATCGGTCGCGGCGAAGGTCCCGCTGCCAAGCAGCCGGATCCTGAATATGGGAGAATAATTTCTTCTCCGAGGCTTCCTGGAGTAATCGAATCAGTTTTTCACCATTCGGTTTCTTTTTTTTGACCCGAGACTGCTTAACGGGCACCCTACTTTTCAGAAAACGCACAAAGTTTAGCACCTCTTTTTGCATTTCCTTCGGAAGACCGCCTGCATCCTCAAGAAGTTGTTCAAGTACTGTGTCCATAATATTTCCACGTCTCTGCGTAATTTCGTTGCATGAAGGTCATCAGTTACAAGCTATTGTAGCTGATATTGGGTGAAATTTGCAACTCTGGAAATTGACAGGAAAAAGACTTACAATCTTTGCGGCCTTAATATTCTCTAACTGTCAAGCCCCGTATGATAATATACCAAAAAGGAGCTGGCCGTTGTTTCGAGCTTGGGAACGGATCAGCAAGATATTGTCAGAACAAGAACAGCCCGGTTTGTCATCATGAACATCACACTAC
>JAPEVH010000072.1 GCA_026645415.1 Candidatus Electronema sp. | reverse complement strand
TTGAACAAAAATTACCACGTCATATCCATGCTGTCACCCCTCGCGGGTTCGAGTTGAAAGTTATTTTGTTTGTCTTGGCCTACAGTATCCAAAAAGCTATGCTGTAGGTCACAACTTGGGTTATCTTAAAAAAGCTCTTCTTACGGCCCTCTGGTTTGCCTTCCTCACCTTTCCGCTTGTAGTCATCAAAATTAATCCCTATGAAAACACTGTAGAGTGGCGGTGGTTAAACCTACTCTATGCTGCGAGCATTGGTTTTTTCGGTTCTCTAGCAAGACAAGCCTTTGTCACAGTTAAGACAAACAAGACGCAACGTCCTGCACTACAAGGGCTGGAACGAGAGCGACTTGTTGACACAAAAGGCTTCCGTATAGCTACGCTGGTTCTACTTTTCCTCTTCCTTGCGCTCTTTCCTTGGCAGGTCTCTGCCTACCAAGTCAACATCATGATTACGGCCCTGCTCTATGTGATGTTGGGTTTGGGCCTGAACATCGTTGTAGGCATGGCTGGGTTGCTTGATCTTGGCTATGTGGCGTTCTACGCCGTTGGAGCCTATTCCTATGCCCTGCTTAATCTCCATTTTGGGATTGGCTTCTGGACAGCTCTGCCTATTGGTGGCCTGCTTGCAGCACTTTTTGGTATTATTCTTGGTTTTCCAGTGCTGCGCCTACGGGGTGATTATCTTGCTATTGTTACCCTTGGCTTTGGTGAAATTATTCGTCTTATTCTCGAAAACTGGACTGAGTTCTCGCAAGGGCCAAGCGGCATATCCGGCATTCCCCGGCCCGGCTTGTTCGGGCTAAAGATGACGCTTGATCAGTCCATGACCTATCTCTATTACCTGATGCTGCTGATGGTCATTTTCACCATCTTCGCCACCAGTCGCCTGCAAAACTCGCGCATCGGCCGAGCGTGGGCTGCCTTGCGTGAAGATGAGATTGCCTGCCGAGCAATGGGCATTAACAAAACGCGGATCAAGCTGGCTGCTTTTGCCGCTGGTGCGTTCTGGGCAGGCTTGGCTGGGGTACTCTTCGCAGCCAAGACCACCTTTGTCAGCCCGCCCTCTTTCACCTTCATGGAGTCAGCAATCATCCTCTGTATTGTGGTGCTGGGCGGCATGGGATCAATTCCCGGTGTAATTATAGCCGCATTGCTGCTTATCCTTTTGCCAGAATACCTGCGAGTTATAGCTGACTACCGGATGTTAGTTTTTGGCGCAACCTTGGTACTGATGATGATCTTCCGTCCGGGTGGGCTGCTGGCACCGTCTCGAACGACGTATCAACTGAGCAGCGAATCTTCTCCTTCCAACACTTAACGATTTCATTATATGAAACTCACCGACAACGAAAAACGCGAAATTCTAAAATTTCTCGAATCGGACAGACCACTGCCCGCCCGACAAGTACCGTTTTCTTTTGTTTGACGACAAGCGGGAAGTGGAACTGGTTTGGAACGGCAAAACCAATGACGTATCGTTTTGCCGTTTCATTCAGGTGATTGAGCAGGTGGACGAACCACGCGCCGAGAAACCCGCCAAATTGCAGTTGGACTTATTCGACACACGCGGACGGCAAAAAGCGGGGTGGACGAATAAACTCATTTGGGGCGACAACAAGCTTATTCTTTCGTCGTTGAAAAATGGCGCGATGCGTGAAGAAATTGAAAGGAACGGTGGAATCAAAATGATTTACATTGATCCGCCTTTTGATGTCGGCGCAGATTTTTCAATGAATTAGGAGTTACGCAGTTGGAAAAAACAGAGTAATATATCGGCATGAATAAATCCAAGGTAACAGATTACGATTACATAGATTTTGTGATTGGCACACAAAAAGTATATAGCTGCACAGAAGTGGAGCGTGTTCAACCTGATGAATCAAACAGCCCGGCTCATGATGGCAAGGTGGAGACTTATGCAATCACGCCAGAGGAATTAGGCTTGCAGCGGGCAGAGTTTGCCGCAATCAAAGGTGGTACAAGCGCAGCCGAGGCAGCAGAGCAAGTACGGGCAGTGCTTGGTGGCGCACCCGGTGCAAAATTAGATATGGTACTGCTTAATGCGGGCGCAGCTTTGCTAGCAGCAGGCAAGGCAGATGATTTGCAAAGCGGAATTGCCTTGGCAAGGGAAGTTATTGCCAGTGGCGCGGCCTTGAAGAAGCTGGAGGACTTTACGAGATTCTGCAAAAAGGGCTTAGAAGAGAAACTCCGGTTTCCAATGCTTGGGAACCGGAGCAGGGAAAAGGGAGATTAGGCAAATGCCAGACTCAACGAACCAGCAAGTTTAAATACATCTGTAAAAAGGTTAATTGCTTCAACAGCATCTTTAACTTTCTTGATTTTACCAGCAATCTGATTAGCAGTAGCCTTTAAGTCATTAGCGACCTGATCAAATAATGGCCCGGTGTGTTTCAGTGAACCAGCCAAAGCTCTGAGGTAGGCTAACTGACAGGCATCTCGAATTGCCAGAACCCGTTGTTTCTCTTTATCAGTCTTGCATAGAGTTAAGGCATAAGGTAAGGCCACGGTCGTTGCTTGTGCAGCAGCTCTAAATGCCGCCAACACTTCCGCTGGCGTAAGTTTTCCATCTACAGTAAACATAGCGATTCTCCTTTATTTCTTATCTTTTGGCGTGAAAACATTGCTAATGTGTTCCATCTCAGCAACAATCTGGCGCAATCTACCAAGATTGACTTCTTTATCACGCTCCAACTCTTTGTGTTTTTTAATTAATTCAGAAATAGATGCAAGAGCATATTCATATTGATCGCCTAGTAATGAAATCCTTTTTTCAAGTCGGAACTGAACTACTTTTTCAAGTCCATCCTGAAGCTCTCCGCTAACATTCAGTTGATTACTGTTTTTTGCCTTAAGGTCTGCAACAGTTCCCATCTGATCAATCAATGGGCTAGCATCAAAGACACCTTTTTTCCATAGAGTCTGTACTGCACTTGCTTGATCTTGCATGAGAATAGCTCTGAAACCAACTGACTGTTCTTTCACTAGTGGATCAGCAAATAACTTATGAAATGCCTCCAATCGTACTCTGATCAATGCACTCGATTTTTTTACATTCTTTTTTTGTACCTCACCCGCAATTAAACCACCTACCCTAGAAAGGGCACCGTTGACAGAATCAGAAATAACTGGCTGTTTCTGAAGACTGGCAGCATAGCCATTAACAGCCTTGCCTAAGTCACTAATGGCCTTTTCAGTATCAGCGGCTGCATCAAGCGAAGAGAGGGCAGAGAATTTTTCATATACAGTATTAAGTTGTAAAAAGACAATTCTGCGGCTACTTAATTCTCCATCAACTTTCTCATAAAGATCTAACAGTTCTGGTGGAATATCTTTTTGTTGAAGCCCATGAATAAAGGCTTCTGCATCCATAGCTCCCATAAATTCGTCATCAGAGTAGAATATATTCTCTACATTCACAGTAGAGGCACGTTGTCCTTCCTCACCGAGACTTTTTGCAGATTCTAGGTTAAGCGATGAGCATCCTGTTAGAAACAAGGTGGTAAGTAATGCAGCAGATAAAGCTCGGACAGAAGCATTTCTTTTGATAGAAGAAAATGAAATGAGTTTCATAAGTAAGACCTCCTTTAGTTGAATATATGAATTATGCTATTAATCAACTCTTTGAAAAAAATGAATACAGATAAATCAATCATTTGGTTTCATGTTGCCTCCATATTCTTTACCTTTTATTTAAATAGTAACTAATATTATTAACAGCCACATCGTGGTTCTTGTCAAGTGGTTTTTTCGCAAATAACTTCTGATGATGGAATAGAAAACCTTACGCAGCTATTGCATAAGCTGTTTATTTCTTGTACACTTTTTTTACCCTCTTAAAGGATGTTCCCTTATCTTAAACAGAGAAAAATTATCTCTTCCCTTTTTTCTAGGAAGTATAGAAAGTCTTGATTGCTTTCTATCAACAAGTAACAAAAGGCATTGCCGTGAAAAAACAGTTTTTTGGAGCCGCCGCACTGAGTTTAGTTATCGTTAGTGGTCCAGTGGCTAGTCAAGGCCAAACGAGCAGTTCCTTGCTTTCTATCAATGAATATAATCAAATTGCCACGCAGCATCCTAATTTCGCGCCAGTGTATTTTGAGCGGGGTATGGTCCGTTTTAGCGCAAAAGAATACAGCAACGCCACGCAAGATCTAAGCAAGGCGATAGCACTGCGTCCTTATGATGCAGATGCCCGTTATATGCGTGGGGCCACCTATCTTGCCACTGGCCAGCTCAACCAAGCAGTTGCTGATCTGGACAAGGCTGCGGAACTGCGTAAAAATATGTTTGTCGAAACCTACAAGATGCGGGGAAATCTCTATTTGGCAAGAGCCTTTACCACAGGAGCAATCAATCCTCTTGCCGATGCAGAAGCAGCTATCGAAAACTTTGATGAGATAGTACGCTTAAATCCTCATTGCGCTGAAGCCCGCTATAATCGTGGGCGCGGCTATTTAGCCAAGGCTTATTTTACTGGCTCCAGCTATGAGCAAGCAATTATTGACTTTGACAAAGCACTCAGTATCAATCCTAATTTTGAAGCCGCAAAAAAAGAACGAGCAACTGCAATCTATCAGCAGAAGCAGCGGGCCAGTAAAATCAATCTGAAATAACTGCGGATGACTGATAGCTCTCAGTGGCCTTTGGCCTGTATTGCTCTTGGCTCCAATCTTGGTCAGTCTCGCAGGCTGCTGCTCGCTGCTTGGCAGGCATTAGGCGAACATCCAGACATTATTCTTCAGCAGCTTTCGCCGCCCTATCGCACCAAGCCTGTTGAGATGAATAGTGGGCACTGGTTTATCAATGCGGCTGGTTTACTGCGTAGCTCTCTTACATCAGAGGCTTTGTTGGATGTGCTGCTCGAAATAGAACAGCGTTTTGGCCGAATCCGTTCTCCAGAACAGCAAGGCTATCAAGACCGAACGCTTGATCTTGATCTGCTGCTCATTGACAAGCTGGTTTTGCACACAGAACGCCTCATCTTGCCGCATCCAAAACTCGATAAGCGCCTTTTTGTGCTCGCACCGTTAGCAGACATTGCTCCAGAACTACAACATCCATTACTAGGCAAAAGTATTGTCGAACTGCTCACCAAGCTGGAGCCGCAGCTTGATCCGGGTTGTCTGGAACATCCGGGTTGTCTGGAACAAGTTTTGTGGGAGGAAGAGTAATCTCTTTATCTATCAGCTATCTCCTGATACTATTACCCAGCATCCAAAATCTCTAGTCCAACTTCAGCTTGGAGGATTCTCATGAAACCAGCCGTCCGGGCCGCTGTCTTCCTGTTGCTCTATCTCTTCACCTTCACCTCGTTAGCCACAGCTACAGAACACAGTCTTCAGGAACTAGCCCAGGAAACACAAAAATTTGCTGCCAGCTATGTCCGTTCCGATGCTGCACCTGCAAAGCCTGAGCAAGCAGCTATTTTGCTGCAAGCCGCTGAAATCATGAGCGCAGCAGATCAATGCGACACTGCTATGACCTTATATAGGCAGAGCGCATTCCTAGCAGAAAGAGAGGATGCCACCTTTTGGCTCTCCCTAGCTAAGGCTGCCGCCTGTGTTCGAAGGTGGCCAGAGGCAAGTCAGAGTAGCTGGCAGGCATGGCAGGCCGCCGATACTCCTGCCATGCAGAAGCACGCTCTTGCGTTCCTTGGCAAGGCATTGGAAAAACGAACTACTGTTTGGGATAACTGGACTCCTGCGGCCATCAATGTGTACGAATTGCTGGCTAAACTGGGTGATGACAGCGGTGAGATAGATCGACTGCATAAACAGCAAGAAGAGGCATTAAGTGCCGAACAAAAACAGCAAGAAGAAGAGCTGGCTCGGAAACGGGAAGCGGAAAAAGCCGAACAAGAAAAGCGGTTGGCCGATCTACGGCGCAAGCAGCTTGAAGATAGTACCCTGAAAGTGCAGAGCACAGCAGCAGATAGTGACAACAGTCTGCCCAAGCTCTGTCTGCGCTTCAATGAGGAGCTGCCTAAGCCAGACAGCTTCCACTATGGCGACTATGTTCAGATCAGCCCAACCATCAATTCTGATTTTTCTATTGACGACAGGCGGCTTTGTATCGGTGGAGCTGCTTGGGGCACTTCGTACAGCGTAACTGTACGCAGCGGCATGAAAGTAAAAGAGCGCACCTTGCCGGAGACCGTGACCCTGACTGTTGAAACTGAACATCGCAGTCCTGCGCTTTGGTTCAATCAGAGCGACTACATTCTTGCCGACCACAGCAGTCGGGGCATTGGCCTGAACACGGTGAATGTGGACAAGGTGCAGCTCCAGCTTTTCCGCATTCACGAACGCAACATTCTTGGTAATTTTGTTCGCGAGAATTTCCGTCGTAAACTCAGTGGCTACGATATTGAGCAAATCAAAGAGACTGTTGGTGAAGAGGTCTGGCAGGGCAGCACCGAGATTCTCAGTCCAGTCCGGGATCAAATTACGACCAGCAATGTGCTACTGCCACAGGATGTGCTGGCAATCGCTCCGGGATTGTACGTTCTGGTTGCCGAGCAAAACAAAGCTGAAAGCGACGAAGAAGACGAACGCCGCTGGGAAGGCCAAGCCAGCCAATGGATTGTGGTTACGGATATCGGCATGACCACCTATCAGGGTAGTGACGGCCTCACTGTGGCGGCCCGCAGCTTAGAAACTGCTCTACCCATTGCTGGGCTGGAGATTGGCCTTTACGCCAAAAACAACACGCCACTGGCCAAGTTGAGCACGGACGAGCAGGGTGTGGCCCGTTTTGCTCCCGGCCTGCTCAAAGGCAAAGGTGGACAGGCTGCCGTCCATCTCATGGCTTTGGACAGCAAGCACGGCTTCACTTTTCTCCAGCTCGAACAGGCTCCCTTTGATCTTAGTGACCGGGGTGTGAGCGGTAGAAGCGCGCCCGGCCCGCTGGATGCCTATCTTTATACTGAGCGCGGTATCTACCGGCCCGGCGAGACCGTGAATTTGACTGCCATAGTTCGTGACCGCATTGCCCATTCCGCTGCCTGTCCGCCCATGACCCTGCGGGTCAACGGCCCGGACGGTAAGGTCTTGATTGAGCGGCTGCTTCAGCCTGATCCTGCGGGCGGCTATGCAGACACCATCAATCTGGCCAATTCTGCCCGTTCTGGCAACTGGACTGCTGCCCTTTATGCAGACGTGGAAGCCAAGCCGGTCGGCCAAACCAGCTTTGAAGTCAAATCCTTCAAGCCGCCACGTTTGGAAGTACGGCTGGAGTCACAAGGCATTCTCAGTCCTGCTAGCAAGACTGAGGTTGGGGTGCAAGCTGATTACTACTACGGCTCGCCCGGTTCGGATTTGAGTGTCAAAGCCAATATGGAACTACACTATGATCCTCATCCTTTTGCCGATTTTGCTGATTTTTATTTTGGCAGAGACAAGGAAGAGCTTGGTCTGGCCGCAATTGATCTGCCAAGTATCAGTACCGATGCAAAAGGACATGGTGTCTTGTCCTTGAGTTTGGAAGGTCAGTCGCTCAATACCCTTCAGCCGCTCAAGGCCGTGGTACGGGCCGATGTGTTGGACATTGACGGCAGGGCTGTGACAGCAACGACCAGCGTTCCGGTACAGCATCTCAAGGAATACTTGGGCCTCAAACCCAGCTTTACTGATCTGCATATCCCTGAGCAGAGTGAGGCTAAATTTGCAATCATCGCGTTAAATGAGCAAGGCCAAGCAGAGGAAAACGGTAAAAGCTATTGGCGGCTGGTGCACGAGGAGATTGATTACCAATGGTTCCGCAAGGATGGCGAATGGGGTTATGAGGAGATCGTCCGTGACCAAGAGGCGCAGCGCGGCCAGCTTACGTGGGACAAGGCTGGACCAGTGCCTCTGGCTGTTCCAACTGAGTGGGGCAGATACCGGCTGGAGCTGTTGAACAAGGACAAAACTTTGCTCACCAGTCTACGTTTCACTGCGGGCGAGCAGCTTGTCGGCGAGAGCGACACCCCAGATTCGGTCAAAGTAGTGCTTGATCGCCAGAGCTACAAGGTCGGCGATACGGCCAAGTTGACCTTGACCTCACCATATCTTGGCCAAGCCAGTTTGGTGTTAGCCAACACAACCGTGAATGGGCTGCGCAATTTTACTCTGAGCGGCAAAGAGCAGACCATTGAGATTCCGGTTGAGGACGGCTGGGGCGCGGGTGTCTATGCCTTGCTCACCGTCTATCGACCCGGCAAAGATCAGCAGAAAGGCGCAGACCGGGCTGTCGGCCTGATCTGGCTGCCAGTAGATTCGTCCCCGCAGCGACTGGAAGTGACAGTCAATGCACCGGAACAAGTCCGGCCTCGACAGGTTCTCCAAGTTCCAGTTGCTGTCAAGGGTGCAGAATCGGGCAGCGAAATCCGCCTGACCTTGGCTGCCGTAGATGAAGGAGTTTTGCAACTGACCAATTTTGTCTCGCCTAACCCGTTGACGTGGTTCTTTGGCAAGCAGCAGCTCGGCCTTGACATTCGCGACATGTACGGCCAGCTTATCATCCCGCCGGACAGCAAGCCGCTCACTCTGCGCAGCGGTGCAGGTGAAGATGCCCTGCGCGGTGCGCCCCAGTCAAACGTGAAAGTGGTCTCGCTTTTCTCCGGCGTGGTCAAGGTAGGAGCAGACGGTACTGCGACGGTGCCGCTTGCCATCCCGGATTTTAACGGCAAACTGCGCCTGATGGCAGTGGCTTGGTCAAAAGAGAAAACCGGCGCGATCAGTCAAGCCATGCGGGTCAATGATCCGGTGGTAATCTCGCCCTCGCTGCCACGCTATCTGGCAGACGGCGATCAGTCCAGCATTCAGCTCCTGATCGAGAATATTGACGGGCCGGTAGGTCAGTATCAGGCAACATGGCAGGCAGAGGGCGCAGTAAAACTGGCCAGCCTAGAGAGCAGTGCAGCAGTAGTTCAACTTCAGCCGGGCAAACGGCAAAGCCTCAGCTTTCCAGTGACCGCCTCTGGTATTGGCAGCGGCAAGCTGCATTTGCTCGTCAATGGGCCGCAGGGTTACAGTTACGCAGGCGATTTTGATCTCAACGTGCGCGGTAAGTATCTGCCCACCTTAACTCGAACTTACAGCAAAATTGAGCCGGGCGCAGTCATCACCTTGAACAAGGAAACCCTCGGTGGTCTTTATCCGGCAACTGCCAAGGTTGCTCTCAGTATTTCCAGCGCACCTAATGTCGATGTGGCCGGGCTGCTTGGCGAGCTGGACCGCTATCCGCATGGATGCTTGGAGCAGCTCACCAGCCGGGCCATGCCGCTGCTCTATGCCAACCAGCTTGCGGAACGCTTTGCCTATCCTGTGGACAAAAATCTGCCTGACCGGGTGCAAGGAGCCATTGACCTGATTTTGCAGAAACAGCGAGGCGAGGGCAGCTTTGGTCTCTGGTCAGATAGCGATGACGAGGAACCGTGGCTCTCAGCGTATGCAATGGATTTTCTCGGTCGTGCGCGGGAAAAAGGCTTTGCTGTGCCAGACTATTTCTACAAGAAAGGCTTGGCTTGGCTGACTGACGAGGTAAAGCATAGCGACAGAGAGGACAAGCATCTTGAGGCACTGGCCTATGCCCACTGGGTGCTGGCTCGTGCTGGACAGGCTCGGCATGAGGATGCCCGTTATCTGTTTGACACCCGCTTTGACAAGATTAACTCGCCACTGGCTCAAGCCCAGCTTGCCGGAACTTTGGCCTTGCTTGGTGACCGAGACCGGGCCATCAAAGGACTGAAGGCGGCTTTGCGTTCGGCAGACACTGAGTCTGCTTCGTGGTGGTGGAGTTACGGCTCACGTCTGCGCGATTTGGCCTCAATTATCAGTGTGCTTGGTGAGACCGGCCTGAAGCAGGTTGACCCAGCCTCAGCTTGGCAAGAGCTGACCACCCAGCTCTCAAAACGCAAGTATTTCTCCACCCAAGAACAGGCGGCTTTGATTATGGCGGCTCTGACCTTAGATAAGGGCCAACCCTTGGATTTGGAAATCACCGAGACCAATTCCGCGCAAGTAAAACCAGATACGAACAAACCTTCGCTTTTTGGTCGCTTCTTTTCTGCTTTGAGTTTGAACAGCGACAAACCGAAAGAGGAAACGAAAAAAGCGGCGACAGAGAAAAAGACATCTTTCTTCTCTCTCAACCGCAGCGGAGCAATGCTGCTTGACCAGCCTGTGACCTTGCGCAACAAAGGACAGGCAGCAGTTTGGGCAGTGATTACCGTACAGGGCGCACCGATCAACGAACCGCCAGCAATGGAAAATGGCTTCACGATACAACGAAGCTGGTACACAACAGCAGGCAAGCCGCTCTCCTTGGACAAGGTGCGGCAAAGCGAACTGGCTGTAGTCTTAGTTGAAGGTGAAGCCAAGGATGGCGGCAATTATCATGGCCTATTGATTGACTTGCTGCCTGCGGGCTTTGAAATCGAAAAGGCTGTTAATGGCAAAGAAGCAGAGATATTTACTTGGTTACCGGAACTCAGCCCCTTCCGTTATACCGATGCGCGGGATGACCGTTTTGTCGTTGCCTTTGATACAGAGCAGCTTAAGCCGCTGCCGGGAATCAATACTCTGCGTCCATTCAGCTTTGCTTATTTGGTACGGGCGGTCACTCCTGGTACTTATACCCTGCCGCCTTCCGAGGTTGAGGCCATGTACCGGCCTGAATATCGGGCAAGAAACAAGGCTGAACTCGTGCAGGTGATCAAAGCGGAAACACGGTAAATTCTCTTGGCTAAGATCGTCCATAATAGCAAGCTGCTGTTATGGACGATGAGAGAAGCTACAGTCCACGTAGCCATTCTGGTTTCAAAACAGTATACTCAGCAATGCTGATGTCCTCAGTAATAGGCCATCAAATCGGCAGAGCAATTATCGAACCGCAGCGTCCAGTCATCCACGGTTTCCCATGCGTTTTTACAGCGCGGCGATAAGAAAAGAAATCTTGATTACAGGCCGTACAGATACCAATGGTTTCAATATTCTCCTCTTGTACGCCCTCCATAACAAGCTGCTCCCGGCTGATTGCCCAAAAATCAAAGTAGTTTTCCTGTACCTGATGTCTGTGCATTGACGTAGGCAGCTCTTGTCGCCAATTGATAAACTCAGCGCAACAAGGGCCAAGCGAAGGGCTAATTACTGCGCGCAGGTTGTGTGGATTGGTGCCATATTGTTTCTGCATTGCCCTGACTGTAGCCGCGATGATATTGAGAACAGAGCCTTTCCAGCCGCTATGGACTGCAGCAATAACTTCTTGTGCAGGGTCGTAGAGCAGCACAGCTTGACAGTCAGCCTGCTGAATCAGTAAGCCCACACCTCGTTGCTGAGTGATCAAAGCATCAGCAGCTGCATACTCCTTGTCCTGCTGAACATCTCTTGCCTGCAACACTTGGTCGCCATGTACCTGCACGGCAGAGACCAGATAATCAAGGCCTACGCACTGTTTAATCAGTTGTCGGTTGACTGTAACAGCTTCTGGGCTATCGCCCACACTATAGCTGAGATTCAGACTGGTAAAGGGTGACTTGCTGACTCCACCGTGACGACAGAACATACCGTGCGGTAACTCGGAAAGCAGGCTGGCACAGTGCCAGCAAATTTTGTCTTGCGTTTTTGTTGTCATGAGTCCTTTCCAAAGAATGCCCGCTTGAGCGACCAGCCTCTCTTACTCATCCGGTGTCCCTGATGCCGTGTGGTGGTGGATCTCGCTGTTCCCTTCCCAAACTCGAAACAACGGCCAGCTCCTTTCTATTATCATACGGGGCTTGACAACTGTCAAATGAGGGAACCCTAGCTGCCACTGGCCTTTCATGGCATTGAGCTTGTCGTTCAATTCGGCCAAGTCTTTCTTCAGCCGTTCAAGCTGCTCCTGCGAGGCTTTGTCCTTTTCCTTCTTCAACGCTTCCGGCTCAATCTCCATCTTGATCCGTTTGCGGTCAAGCTCGTCAATCTCGATGCGCAGCTTGGAGGCCGCCTCATCAATCAGATCAATGGCCTTGTCCGGCAGGAAGCGGTCGCTGATGTAGCGGTTGGAGAGGGTGACAGATAGGTGGCATCGCTTTCAACGAGCTGCTGCCTTTTTGTACACCCAATTGTTCTCTCTTTTGCCCACGGCAATCACAACAAGAACCAGTTCGGATTCAATCACCTCATAAACCAGCCTGTATCCGGCAGCCCGCAGCTTGATTTTGTACCTGTTTGCGCTGCCGGAGAGTTTGGCTGCCGGAACAAAGGGATTTTCCAGCCGCTCCGTCAGCTTTTTCTTGAACTGCTTCTTGACCGAAGCATCCAATGCCTTCCATTCTTTCAAGGCTTCAGCTAAGAAATTCAGCTTATAGCTCATCCAGTTCCACCCTGATCCGTTCCTGTCCCTTGCGGGCATCGGCAATGGCGTTCAGTTCCATGTCTTCAAGCTGGTCGAGCAGCTCTTCATACGCCCGTGCCGGAACGCAGTAAAACGCAGGCTTGTTGCGGTTCAGAATGGCGACTGATTCGCCTTCTCCCTGCGCCAGAACGCCCATTGGATTTTTCTTCAATTCAGAGATGCTGGCTATTCGGCTAGTTAAAATGCGCTCTGCCATAATTTTTCCTCCGTGACTTGTTAAGAATGCTTTAAACAACTCTTATGGTAATATGTCCCATTGGTCGATGTCAAAGCAAAAACAGCTACAACACCTGTCCTTTTTTTGAAATTTTTTCAGGCTTGTCAGGCCGGGCGGTGCTGGGTATGTTTGCATTGCAACTGACTGAAACCGAACAGGAGGCCGCAATGGACGAGGTAAAAATTTTTGTTGAGCTGCCGCAGGAAGTGGAAAAATGGCTGGAACAGAACGAGACCAGCTTGGCGCGGCTGCTCCGGCAGCAGGGTGTAGAGGCACGGGAAAGCCATGAGCTGAGTCCCTTCAGGCAGGAAGACGGCGATGCGACTGGGCGGGATTTGTCCTTGGCTCTGACCGTGACTTGCGGCGGGGCAGTGTTCATCACTGCGCTGGGTGTTATGGTCAACAACATCCTCAAGACGCTGCACAAAAAGCCGATGTCCTCCACCATCAGCCGCTGGACAACAGTGCGTGATGCCAAAGGCGAAGTGGTCTTCGGCAAGGACGGCGAGCCGCTGTATGAGTTTGAGGAAACGCCTGTTTTGCTGGAGCCGAGGGCGGAGGACT
>JAPEVH010000071.1 GCA_026645415.1 Candidatus Electronema sp. | reverse complement strand
TTGAACAAAAATTACCACGTCATATCCATGCTGTCACCCCTCGCGGGTTCGAGTTGAAAGTTATTTTGTTTGTCTTGGCCTACAGTATCCAAAAAGCTATGCTGTAGGTCACAACTTGGGTTATCTTTAAGAACAACATCAACTTCTTCTGTTATGACTAGACGACGATATTTCGCAACGCAAACAATATGATACATCAGCAGTGAGACATTATGACTTTTTCGGACAAGTTCTCCCATCAGCCTAATTGCAACTTTTTCTACGCCGCAAGCGGCGGGGTATCAATCCCTCAGCTTCGCAATAAAAATTGCAGGGCAGTTCAATTATGATATTGCAGCCCATACTCGAAGTCAGTGGCCTTACCATGCGATTTGGTGGTATCTCTGCGTTGGATGGACTCGATCTTCGGGTCAGGCAAGGCGAGATAGTTGCTCTGATTGGCCCCAATGGTGCTGGCAAAACTACTTTCTTCAACTGTTTAACTGGTATTTACAAGCCAACTGCTGGCAAACTCCTTCTCACTCCATCGGGTAAAAAAACACGATGCCTGAACGGACTGGCTCCGCACAAAGTAACTCAAGCAGGCATGGCGAGAACCTTTCAGAATATCCGTCTCTTTCCAGAGATGACCGTGCTAGAGAATGTGATGATAGGTCGTCACTGTCGGACTAAGGCAGGATTGCTTGGCGCGATTCTCCGAGATAGAAAAACAGTACGCGAGGAGCAAGACACTGTGAGCCGCTCTGGTGCTTTGCTGGATAAGACTGGCTTACTGAGTTCAGCAAATGAGCTGGCCAAGAATCTATCCTACGGGGCGCAACGGCGGCTAGAGATTGCTCGTGCGTTGGCAACTGAGCCAGTTATTTTGCTCTTGGATGAACCCGCCGCAGGTATGAATCCACAGGAGACTGCTGGGTTAGACAAACTCATTACAGAGATTCGTGATGAGGGTATTGCTATTCTCTTGATTGAGCATGATATGAAGCTGGTAATGAGCCTTTCTGATCATATCTTTGTTATGGATTATGGTAGAAAGATCGCCGAAGGCAAACCAGAAGAGGTGCGGCGCAATCCTGAAGTGATCAAAGCCTATCTGGGTGAGGAAGAGTGAAAGACATGCAAGCCGTTCACATTGGTTGCTGTATTACGCCGCACGGCTTGGGTCATGCAGCCAGAGCCTGCGCTGTGATGGAGGCTTTGGCTGCTCGACTTCCAGTTCATTTTGAGATCATCAGCACAGTTCCAACTTGGTTCTTTAGCGAATCGCTGACTGCGCCTTTCACGCTCCATCCGCTGCTGACAGACATTGGTCTTGTTCAGCATGATTCTCTCCGGGAAAACCTTGAGTTAACCATAACCCAACTCAATGCCTTCTACCCGTTGCGGCCTGAAATACTCCAGCAGACAGCAGCCCTGCTTGCCGATTGCCGCTTGATCCTTTGTGACATCGCGCCTATTGGCATTGCAGCAGCAGAACTGGCCCGTGAGCAGTTCGGTTCTAGAGCGCAATCTGTGCTGCTCGAAAATTTCACATGGGACTGGATTTATCAGGGATACGCGACCCAGCAACCTGCTTTCACGCCACACATCGAATACCTGCATCACTTGTTCAATCGGGCGGATTATCATATTCAGGCGGAGCCAGTCTGTGCGCCGAAAAAGACGGATTTACGTATCCCGCCAGTAGCCCGCTCGCAGCGGCAAAAGCGCAAGACAGTCAGAGAGCGGCTGCACTTGGCTGAAAAGGACAAAGCAGTGTTGGTGACAATGGGGGGAATTTCTGGAACTGTGCTGCCGCTGGAGCAGATGGCAGCGATGGAAAAAGACTGCTGTTTTGTCTTGGCTGGCCAGTCAGTTGACACGCTAACCGTACAGGGCAATCTGCACTTGCTGCCACAGAACAGTGATATCTGGCATCCAGACCTGATCGCGGCCTGCGATGCGGTTGTGGGAAAGATCGGCTATTCCACCTTGGCGGAAACGTTTCAAGCCGGAACCCCTTATGGTGCTGTTTGCCGTCCTCGTTTCCCGGAATCAGAAGTGCTGGCCGCCTTTGCCGAGCAAGAAATGCCATGTCTTCTGATCAGCGAGGAACAATTTAAGAACAACAGTTGGCTGGATATGCTCCCAAAGCTGTTCTGCCAGCTATCAAGAAAAGCAGAGCGGCAGAACGGCGCAGACGCAGCAGCAGATTTTTTAGCTGAATTGCTGCTCTGCATTAATAGGTGATCAAAGCCTATCTTGGCGAGGAAGATTAAGAGAGCCTTCTTTAAAAAAGATTGACAAAATCATAAAAAAGCGTTCATGTAATACATTATTAAAACTTTTTTACAGGAGGACTCTTATGAAAAGATTGCACGCTGTTTTCGTTTTTGCAGCAGTAGTATTTTTTGCCAGCCAAGCTGGTGCGCAAGTAACCTTTAATGCCCCGATGCAATTTGCCGGTACAGGCTGTAAACTAGGCGAGTATTCTTTCTCTGGTGATGGAACGGACACGCTGACTGTTTTGTTCAGTGCCTATGATGCTGCTAATCCACAAAAGAATGCTGCCAGTGGAATGCGTCGTACAGCCTGTAGTTTTGTTGTGCCTGTACAAGTACCACCCGGCTTCCAAGTATCAACAATGACTACAGACTGGCGTGGCTATGCTGAAGGCAGGACAGAGTTATTCCGTGAGTATTTTTTTGCTGGCCAACGTGGACCGCAGGCAAGAACAACTCCAAAAGGCAACTATACCGAACGTGATAACCTGATGCACGCCACGTGGAGCGGTTGTGGTGGTGGGCTTGTTCCGTTGCGTATTAACAGCTCTGTCCGGGCAATTAGCAGCCCAAGCTATATTGCTGTAGATACAGTTGACTTAAAGAACAAGGTTGTTTTCCAGCTCAAGTCGAGACGGTGTCGGTAAAACTCATTATTCGTAAGCTCTCTACTGTTCTTTCGCAAGAAGGAACAGCAAATAAAAGTTGAAGAAAGCCCATGCCCACGTAGCATGGGCTTTCTTTTTTAGAAAGGAAACAGTTATGAAAAAGAGCATTGCTGTTGCTTTGGCTGCCGCTAGTATTGTTGTGCTGGTTGAGGTCGAAGCGATGGCCAAGAAGGCTCCAGTGTATTTCAAGTCTATGCAATTTGCCGGAACTGGTTGCAAACTGGATTCAGGCACTGTTACAGGGAAGCACACCTCAACCATAGCAATCCGCTTTGACAAATACAATGCGGCTAATCCCTCCTCTGCTGCCACCAGTGATATGCAGCGTACTGCGTGTAGCTTTACTGTCCCCATTCATGTGCCATCAGGTTTCCGCGTATCCAGCATGAATGCGACTTGGCAGGTCTATGCTAAAGGCAGTACAGAGCTAATTCGTGAATCTTTTACTGCTGGGCAGCGGGGAAAGGAACGAAAGACACGTTCAACAGGGAACTATACAAGACATGACAGCCTAACAGATACGCTCTGGAGTGGTTGTGCAGGAGGCACTATGCCCTTGCGAGTCAACAGCTCTGTGCGGGCAATAGGTAAGCACAGCTATATCAAAATGAAAAAACTCCTCCTCCATTTGCATTGGAAGAAATGTCAATGATTTTTACCAAAGAGGTATCGTTATGAAACTGATTGTTACCGTTGCTCTCATTGTTGTTGCCAGTATTTTTGCTACTCATGCCTCTGCGCAAGTATATTTCAAGGAACCTATGGATTTTGCAGGAACAGGCTGCGGGACTGGTTCATATACTTTCTCTGGTAATGGAACGGACACGCTGTCTATTCTGTTCAGTGCCTATGATGCTGCTGACCCGGCAGGGAATGCCGCCAGTGGATTGCAACACAGTGCGTGCAGTTTTGCTGTTCCCATTCATGTGCCTGCTGGCTATCAAATCTCTACGCTGAATGCAGACTGGCGTGGATATGCAGATGGCTCAATAGAATTTTCTCGTGAATATTTTGTTGTAGGCAGGCTAGGCAGTCCTAAGACTACGAATCCTTCTGGAAACTTTACAGAGCAAGATCAGAGTATGCGGATAAGCTCCTGTGCAAAAGATGGTGAAAAAGATATAATTCTGCGGATCAACAGTTCGGTTCAGGCAACAGGTAGTAACAGCTATATCGTTATAGATTCTGTTGATCAGTCACTGGTTCTCAATCTGCAATTAGAAAAGTGCAGGTCTCCACTTCCTTCTATTTTCAAACTTCTTTTGTAACGCCGTATCCGGTGCTGCTCTTCTGGAGTAGCTTCGGGGGGCCTTTTTACCAGTCGCAGCGTAGTTCTTCCTAACAACAACTTTGCAAAGGAGCCAGATGGACATCACCAACATTGAGACCGTTCCCGGCAAGACGATTACAGCACATTACGGCCTAGTTTGCGGCAGCACGGTTCGTTCCAAGAACGCGTTCAAGGATTTGGGAGCCTCCTTGAAAAACATCTTTGGTGGCGAATTGAAAAGCTACACCAAGCTACTGGACGAAACCCGTCAGGAGGCGGTTGATCGGATGAAGGAACAGGCAAAGTCGCTGGGGGCTAATGCGGTTGTCAACGTCCGCTTTGCCACCTCAGATGTGGCAGCCGGTGCCGCAGAAATCTATGTTTATGGCACAGCGGTTACGGTGAGATAAGGAGAACCGCGCATGGAAGATCTAATTATCTTTGTCATCCTTTTTGTCTCTTCCTACCTGATCGGCAGATATAAAGAGAAAAGGCATTTTGCCGATATAATCAGGCGGGAAAAGGAGCTGCTCGCTCTGCCTGCTCTGACTATGAAGCAGACCGAGGAGTATCCGGTTGCTGAAGCAAAACTGGTCACAGGCAATGTGGTGATTGCGGGAGATTACTTCAAGCAGATCATGGCATCGCTGGCCAGCTTCTTTGGGATGAGGCTCTCTGTTGCTGAGAGCATGATGGACCGCGCTCGCCGCGAGGCTGTCCTGCGTATGAAAGAGCAGGCTACTGGCGCAGATGCAATCCTTAATGTCCGGCTTCAATCGATGAAGATCGGGCAACGTAGTACCATCACTGGGGTGGAGGTCATGGCCTGCGGCACGGCCATCTATTACGCCAAATGAAGTTTGAGCCGCGCTATGCGGAAGAGAACGTTAATGTGTCTGAACAGAATCCGCTGCTGGACTTTGTCCGCCTAAGTCTGCTCCTGTTGGGGATTCTGTTTGGCGTGTATCTTGTCCTCGGCTTTGCGGCTGAGAAAATTGCGGAACGTCTTCCACCCAACGTTGAGGCCGCACTTGCTGACAGCTTTGCCGAGCAGCTTGATTACAAGGCTTTTCCCCGCACCCGCACCTATCTCCAGCAGGTGCTGAATCAGTTAGCGGATAACAGTCATTTGTCAGGATTTCATTGGCAAGTTTCGGTGCAGGATAGCCCAGAAATCAATGCGGTGGCCTTACCTGGCGGCCATATTGTTGTCTTTACTGGCCTGCTGGCTACAGTCAAATCAGAGAACGAGCTGGCAATGGTCTTGGCGCACGAGCTAGGGCATTATGCTCATCGCGATCATCTGCGCGGACTAGGCAGGGGGCTGGTGCTTCTGTCCATCACTGCTGCGCTTGGCATATCAGGCGATCTGCCAAGTTTCATTATCCCTTCGCTCCAGACATTCAGTCTCAAATACTCCCGCGAGCAGGAAGCGGCTGCTGATTTGTTCGCCCTTGACGTGGTCGCACAAACCTACGGCCATGTCGGTGGTGCGCTTGATCTGTTTCAGCTCTTTGCCCAGCAGGAGCAGAAAGACAGTCATATACCTGCGTTCTTCTCAACTCATCCTGACGCGGTTTGGCGATTACAGGCTGCCCGCAAGCATATCAGGCAGAATAACTATGCGCAGGCGGCGGTAAAAGCTCTTCCCAGAGCAGGCAAACTCCCTTTTCCGAATGACGTTCAGAAGTTGGATGGAGATGGTCAGCCACTACCTTAGAGGACAAGGGGTACCCTGTTAGGTTTTTTTAGATTGCTGTGTAGTTATTGCCCTGCGCAAGGAACGAGTATCCCCAGATGAAAAGTACGGGCGATGAATGGTCTACCCCATTACCGATGGACAGGTTGGGCCATTACCGATAAACAGTTTGCCCTATTACCGATGAATTGCAAGGGGGATTAGCGATGAATTTTTTGGGCACGGGAATCCGACTGTGGGATGAACGGATAAGCTAGGTTTTTGCAATGCGGAAGCCCCGTCTATGGCACTGAACTAACGTTAAATTCACCAGCGGCAATAGAACGCAGCAGAATTACCGTGCAGTGTCTTGTTCGGAGATTCTTTGAATATAGAATGAGCCCGGCTCTCTTTCTGGCGTTAAAAATGGCGCGACCGTCTTAAGTTTCTCATAATGATTGTGATGCAAGTAGTTGAGGGCACCTACTACTTTCCATGTGCTATTATGAGTAAGAAAAGCCTCTAGTAAATATTGTTCATTCCAGAACAGAACCTTATCTTGAAGCCATTGTTTGAGATAATTTTTTGGTGAAAAAATATCGTGTATATGAACGATCACTCCTTTTCTGAGAGAAGGAAGTAATTCAAGATATTCAAAAAGCACATCGCCTTGTGGTCGTATTATATGGGAGGAATCAATGAATAAGATGTCATTTTCTTGAAGTTTTGAGAAGAATGACAAATCAACATCTTCAACCTTTCTCCTGACTACGGAGACACCAGATTCTTCAAGCCATGGCATTTCGTAAGGCTCAATACAAATATGTTCACAATTATAGTTTTTATCATCAGCCTGATTTTGTGCAATGGCAGCGATTGCCATTAAAGTGGAGTTCCCGCTTCCAATTTCAAATATCCTCCTCGGCTTAATGGCACGAATAACCTGATACCAATATTCAGCATCCCCAGATTCAAACGAGCCATTGTTCAAATAGAATTTTAGAGACTCTGGTTTCTCTTTTGGAATATCCTCAAGTTCTCGAGAAAAAATGAACCTTTCAAGAAATTCCAATTGATCAGAAATATTCCAATTCACCCCAGACAAGTTCCTGTTTTGAGAGAAATCTGGTTTCGGAGTTCGATTGTCAAATTGTGGTTCGTAGTAATGGTTGCGAATTGGAAACACTCCAACATTCATCAAAGCACCCTTGCAGAGCGGAAAGCGGTGAACTCCGGCTCTGCGAATATTTTTCAGTAACCATCCGGCTAGGTAAACAAACGGCATCAACGTTATGTCCGCTATTGGAAGTAACTTCTTTATCAAACTTTTCATTGAGTCTCCTGTGTCTCTGCGTGTACGCTTAAAAAATTATACAGTTCTGTCTATCTATTTATCGTTCTACGCTCCAGCGTAGAAATGCAGGCTGCATCAGCCAACATAAAAACCGCAACTGCCTCTGTCAACAGAAAAAGCGGTAGGCTGGGTTGATGAACGAAACCTAGATCAACGTGGCGGATAAGCTGCCTTGGACACAAACAACACCTATGCCTGAACTACCAGAAGTTGAAGTCACCCGCTTGGGACTGCTGCCGCATCTGCTAGGCCGCAAGATTGTCGCCCTGTTCTGCTCAGGAAAGCGGCTGCGCCTGCCAATGCCACCGCTCGAAGCGCATGTCTGTGGCGGAACCATTGCTGCTCTTGCCCGGCGCGCAAAATATCTGCTCATCCGCATGGACAATGGCAGTGTGCTGGTTGTTCATCTTGGCATGACTGGTAAGCTGGGCCATTTCCAGCTCCAATTGGCCGTGTACGGCAGGCAGGAGCAGGCATAAGCACTGCGGAAAGCTTCATACACTTCTCCTTTTCATCAGTTTCTACCTTACTCAACTAGCATAAAGAACAAGGACTACTTCTGTTAACAGGGAATGTTTTGAAAAGGAAGGCGTATCGTGTGGTAAGGCAAAGCGTGGAGCGGGAATGTCAGGCGGTGTTCAGCAGCAGAGCACAGAAGGAGGAAGCCACCGCACAGCAGGACAGGCTTCCTCCTCCGTGCTGTTCAACCTCGAATTCGTACGTGACTCTGCTTGCGTAAGCGGATGACCTTGGGCGTGATCTCCACCAACTCATCGTCGTTGATGTAGGCGATGCAGTCCTCTAAGCTCATCTGGCGCGGCGGGGTGAGAATAACTGCCTCGTCCGAACCAGAAGCGCGCATGTTCGTCAGCTTCTTGCCTTTGGCTGGGTTGACCACCATATCTTCATTCCGGCAGTTCTCGCCAATAATCTGGCCAACATAGAGCGGCTCGCCTGGCCCAACAAACATGGTGCCGCGCTCCTGTAAATTGAACAGGGCATAGGCCACGCTGGTGCAGTTCTCCTTGACCAGCAGCACCCCGTTCTGGCGGTTCTGAATCTCGCCAGCATGTGGCCCCCATTCAGCAAAGACATAGTTCATCACGCCCATGCCACGGGTGTCGGTCATGAACTGGGAACGATAACCAAGCAGACCACGGGTCGGCACCTTGAAGATCATCCGGGACATGCCGTTATGCACCTTCATCTCAGTCATCACGCCTTTCAGCCGTCCCAGTTTGTCAATCACCGCACCCTGATACTGCTCATCCACATCCACAGTCAGTGCCTCATACGGCTCTACAGTCTTGCCACCATCCTCACGCATGATGACATGAGGCCGAGTGACTTGGAACTCGTAGCCTTCGCGCCGCATCTTCTCAATTAAGATGGACAGATGCAGCTCGCCTCGACCAGAGACCCGGAAGCCAACCCCATCGGTCAGCGGCTCCACCCTCAAAGCTACGTCTGCCAGCGTCTCCTTATTCAGGCGCTCCTCAATATGGCGAGAGGTAACAAACTTGCCATCTTGTCCAGCAAAGGGCGAGTCATTGGGAATAAAGTGCATGGAGATGGTGGGCGGATCAATCTCGACCAAGGGCAGGGGCTGCGGGTTGTTAGGATCGACAAAGGTTACGCCAACAGTTACGTCGTCCATACCAGCAATAGCAACAATGTCGCCCGCACCAGCAGTCTCAACCGGCACCTGCTCACTGCCAACAAAGCCAAAGATCTTGCTGATTCGCACTGGCTTGATTGAACCATCACGGCGGGCTACAGCGATGTTCTCATTCAGGCGAAGGGTGCCATTAGCCAGCTTGCCAATGCCCAGCCGTCCCAAATAGGGTGAATAGTCAATCGTGTTGATCTGGAGCTGGAGCGGAGCGGCAATATCACCAGAAGGCGGGGGCACATGCTTGATGATCATTTCAGAGATCAGATCCATGCCTTGGCCTGGCACCAGCGGCTCATTGTGATCAGCAACCATGCAGCCCTGCTTGGCTGAACCATAGACCACAGGAAAGTCAAGGATATGATCTGGAGCTTCTAAGCGCACCAACAGATCAAAGACCTCATCCATAGCCCAGTCACAGCGGGCAGCATCTTTGTCTATCTTGTTGATTAGCACAAGGATGGGCAGCCCGACTGCCAAAGCCTTCTTGACCACGAAAAAGGTCTGCGGCATTGGTCCTTCTTGGGCATCAACCAGCAGCACTGCGCCGTCAGCCATCCGTAGGACGCGCTCTACTTGGCCACCAAAATCAGCATGGCCTGGGGTGTCAATAATATTGATCTTGTAATCTTTATAGGTGTAGGAGCCGTTCTTTGAGGCAATGGTGATGCCCCGCTCCCGCTCCAAGTCCATCGAATCCATCATCCGCTCCGCCACCTGCTGGTTGTCGCGAAACATGCCGCTCTGATGAAACAACTTGTCAACAAGGGTGGTTTTACCGTGGTCAACGTGGGCAATGATGGCCACGTTTCTGATTTTGCTTTGCTCCATTGCCACTCTGCAACTCCTGAAAAAAATGAAACGGACACGGTTTGCGCCCGGTATATAGATAAAAAAAGACGGAATGTACCGCAGAAAGAACAAAAAGACAAGGGGATTGACTAGCAGAGCGTTTCTAGTCCTTACCATCCATCACTTTTTCAAGCAGTAAAAAACAACGGAGGCAGGGGACGGAGCATCTGCGCATATCTTCTGAGCAGTCGAAGTCCTCTTTTGAAATAAGAACAGGTGCTTCTCCAAGTTTTCCTGACGGCTGGCGGCAGCTCATGCTGTTCCGCATCCTTGTCGGCAACATCGTCAAATCCGAATTTTTCAGTTTTTTTCTCTTGGAAGCGGATTCAACATCCTGTCGCGGAGTCCTGCGAGCACGCACCAGTGCATGGCGACCGAGAGGATCAGCATCAGTCTGGCGATTCTGTCGGCGCGCTCCAGTTTTGTGTCCTCCAGACCGAATCCTCTTGTTTTGAAATCGCTGAACATGGCCTCGCATCCCCAGCGCATTCCATAATCGAGTGTTTTATAATAATTTGGTTCAGTTGCGACCGCAAGCAGCCAAGGCTCATCATGACCCGGCTCTTGGAGAATGCTTAAATTCGTCTGAACCCGCTGTTCTGTCAGATAAATATTTTTCAGATGCAGTTCCTTGCGGCCTTTCTTTTCAGCAGGAACAAGGTCCGCAAGAGATGTTTCCTCACCGTTTTCTTTAAAAACTTTAAGGTTTTGTTTCAATCGGAGCCGATAATCCCAGCCACAGCGACGCAGGGCTGTTAAGTTCTAAAATATTCCATAAGTTCTTTGACATTGCTGGCGAAATGAATTGCTGCTCCTTTAATGGAATCAAAGCCAAGTTCACGGCTAACATTGATCGCCACATTTTTTAAAATGGACAATGTCTCGATGCCATTTCCTTTTTTGATGCCAGAATCATCTTCATATTGAATCACATCTTTGACCCAATGCAGACGATTTTCGATGGACCAATGACCGCGAATGCCTTTGGCAAACAGCGAAGCATCATCTGAATCCAGACTGCTGATGTAATAATGATGAGACAGAGTTTCTTTACCTTTCCGAACAAAACGACGTTCGACATGAATGACACGCTGAATCCCTTTCCAAATATCCTTCATATCTTCAG
>JAPEVH010000012.1 GCA_026645415.1 Candidatus Electronema sp. | reverse complement strand
ACAGGCAGGGTTCGGACAAAAATCACCGGCTTGCGCAAGTTCAGCCATCTTTTCCTCCTTCTTTAAACCAGTTGACACACACAGAAGGATAAACAATTATCCAGCAACTCTCAAGAGGGAGACCACCCAATTTTGGCGAGAATAGAATCTCTGCTGTTTGAACTGCCTTTCAAACGGTCAGCCCAGTTTCTTCCCGGATGAATTATGTCCCAATCAGACCTCGCCTGCTCATACCGTCCTTTGCCGGGATCGTGATTGCCAAAGCCGTCAAGACAGGAATTCCATAAAGGACGATTCAGTTTGATCAATGCCGCTTCAATCGTACTGATCATGTCCGATCCTTCCCGCTCAAAGATGACAAAGCGGCAGGAAAAATTATGCAGATGCAGCCCCTCACCGGCTTCGATACTTCTGCTATGTTCACGAAGCCTGCTGAACAGCTCGTTGGATGGACTCGCGGCAGCAGCAGAATTTCTGGACTGCCGCCAGCCTTTGGGAACTGCTTTGCCGACGTAAACAGGGAAATCATAAGATAGACGGTTCAGTTCGGCATATCTAGCATATAGAGGATTAGTTCCTGTGTAATAGAGCGCATACACTCCTGTTCCAGAAAAATGTTCTGGCGGAGGAAGACTGTGAACGGGCGTTCCATTGAAAAAACGCACAGCATCTTTCACCAGCTCAACAAAAGCATCATTATGATAAATATGCTTGCTGCGATCAAATGGCTGTTGCATCATATTTTCTGTATCTCACCTCAACTTCAACGTCGCCAAGGCCATCAGGCCAAGAATAATAGAAATAATCCAAAAACGCACCACCACCTTGGGTTCTGTCCAGCCCTTCTGCTCAAAATGATGATGAAAAGGTGACATAAGGAAAATTCGTTTGCCGCCGCTGGCTTTGAAATAAAGCACCTGAATGATTACTGACAAAGCCTCCATAACAAAAATTCCGCCGACAATAGCCAGCAAGATTTCCTGCTTGATAATAATCGCCACTGTGCCCAGCGCACCGCCTAAGGCTAACGAACCAACATCACCCATGAAAACTTGGGCTGGATACGTATTGTACCAAAGAAAACCGAGGCAGGATCCGGCCACGGCAGCGCAGAAGACAGCCACCTCATCTGCGCCAACAACATGCGGAATTTGCAGATAATGCGCCACTGACGCATTGCCGACTGCATAAGCAAAAATCAGATACACACTGGAGGCAATCATCACCGGCCCGGCAGCCAAACCATCCAAGCCATCAGTGAGATTGACCGCGTTGGACGCGCCGACAATCACCGCCACGGCAAAGGGAATGTACCACCAGCCAAGATCAGGCTGCACCCCTTTGAGGAAAGGCAGACTCAGGCCGCCGTCATAGCCCGGATGCAGGTGCAGATACAGGCCAACCAGCAGACCGCCGCTGATTTGCAGAATCAGCTTACCCCGCGCTGACAGCCCCTTGCTGCTGCTCTTCGTCACCTTGCGCCAGTCATCCACTGAGCCAATCAGACCGTAAAACAGCGTTAAACCCAAGCAAACCCAGACTAACCCTCGGCGTAGGTCAGCCCAAAGCAAAGTTGCTGCCACAATGGCCATTAAGATCAGCAGGCCGCCCATAGTTGGTACGCCGCGCTTGCTAAAATGGCTTTCCGGGCCGTCATCGCGCACTATTTGGCCGATCTGCCGACTCTTTAGCCAACGGATAAAGGCCGGTTCAAAGAGGAAGAGGATGAGAAAAGCGGTGAGCGCGCTGCCAATGGAGCGGAAGGTCACGTAACGGAAGACATTCAGTGCGCTAAAGTGGGTGTGCAGCGGGTAAATGAGATTATAGAACATGCCTTAGCTGGCCTCCTCGTTTAGCTGGCTCTGCACGGCCTCCAGCACTTTTTCCATCCGCATTCCCCGCGAGCCTTTGAGCAAGAGCCAGTCACCTGCCATGATTTTTTCTGTGCTGATTTCGCCGAGCAGCCAAGCCGCCATTGCGACGGTGTCAGTAAAAACATGCGTATTTTCTTCAGCCATTCCGCCTTGTCGTGCTCCTTCAACAATTTGTGCAGCAAAGTTGCCTGTAGTGGCTACTTGGTTATAATTGAGTAGCGCGGTTTCACGGCCAAGTTGTTCATGCGCTATAACTGAGGATCCACCCAGTTCCAGCATGTCGCCAAGCAGGGCTATATGACGGCAATTTGTGCCAAAGCCGCGCAAGGTCTTGAGCGCAACAGACATCGAACCGGGATTAGCGTTGTAGCAATCATTTAAAATTTGGATACCGTTAGGCAGAGTGACAAGCTGCATCCGTTTATCCGTGCTACTTTGATAGCTAGTCAAGGTGGCCTCGATAGTTTTCGGCGCGATGCCCGCAGCATAGGCGACCGCAGCAGCAGCGCAGCAATTACTGACGCTGTGCAAACCGGGTAAAGTTACTGCAAGCTGCTGTTCCCATGAGCCAAGGCGCAGAGTGAAACGCATTCCCTTTTCGCCGAGATCAGTAATACCGGTTGCGCTAACCTCCGGTTTGAGACTGAGACCTTCCGCTGTAATGGCAAAGCCGATCACTCGTTCGGACTTGCTCGGCAGTTTGCGTACCAAGGAATCATCAAAATTAACTACACTGATTGTGTCTGATCGCAGACCAGTAAACAGTTCACCTTTGGCTTGAGCCACACCTTCGATACTACCTAAGCCTTCCAAATGTGCGGCTTGCACATTGGTGATGCAAGCAATATCAGGATGAGCCGCCGCAACAAGGCGGGTAATCTCGCCAGGATGATTCATGCCCATTTCCAGCACTGCGGCTTTATGCCCAGCAGCAACTGGCAGCAGCGAGAGCGGCATTCCGACCAGATTGTTGAAATTGCCCTGCGTCTTTAGCACCGGGTTGATGCCAGTGTTTACCTCCGCAAAATGGCGATTAAAAATCGCCGCGACCAGTTCCTTGACCGAGGTCTTGCCGCTGCTGCCAGTGATAGCTGCTACGGTCAAATTGTTGCCCAGCAGCTTGCGGCGATAAGCGGCCAAATCGAGTAGAGCTTGCAGGGTGTCAGCCACTTGGATAACTACAGTTCCGACAGGCACCTGCACCTCACGCTGGACAATGACCGCCGCCGCTCCAGCATCGACTGCCGTCTGCACGTAGTCGTGGCCATCGAATTTTTCTCCAGCCAAAGCAACAAAAATATCGCCTGCCTTTATGGTGCGGGTGTCGGTGGAAATGTCGCCAAACAAACGCTTTTCCCCTCCACTATTTATCGCTCCGCCCGTTGCCTTTTGCAGATGATGCGGAGTCCAGCGCAGCAAGCCGTTGACCGTTTCTAGTCGGTCATCAAAAAAATGCCGCTCTGCACCGATGATTTGATAATCCTCATGGCCCTTGCCTGCTATAAGAATGATATCTTGCGGCCCGGCCAGAGCGCAGGCGGTATGAATGGCAGTTCTTCGGTCAATGATGCAGGTAAAGCCAGATGCAGACGGATTCGCAAATAGTTCCTCCGGCTCAAGCTCGGTAAGTCCTGCGGCTTGACAACCTGCCGCTGTTTCGCTGATGATCGTCTCCGGCTCTTCTGAACGAGGGTTATCCGATGTAACGATGCTCAGATCGGCAAATTTTGGCGCAACTGCGCCCATCTGGGGCCGCTTGCCCTTGTCGCGGTCGCCACCGCAGCCAAAGATGCAGAACAGCCGTCCGGTCGTTAACGGACGCAGAGTTTGCAGGACATTTTCAAGAGCATCTGGGCTGTGAGCGTAATCAACAAGAACAACCGGCTGCTTTTCCTCGCTTAAACCGGGTAGCCGCACCCGCTCCAAACGGCCCGGCACCTGTCTGTCCTGCGCCAAGCCAAAAACAATCTGCTCTGGCGGCACACTCAAAGCCAACCCGACTCCGGCAGCGGCCAAGATGTTCAGCACGTTGTGCCGTCCGGTCAAACAGGAATGGAAGGAAGATTCGTTCTCATTGAGATGAATTTTGCAGGAGAAACCTCGGATATCCTGCTGAAGTTCGGTCGCAGAAACGCTGTTTGCTGTGTCAAAACCACAAGAGAATTGAGATAGATCAGGCCGTTCTACCGTAAGCTCTTGGCAGAGCTGAAGTCCCCAGTCCTGCTCTGTAACAACAACCGCCTTGCCGTTTTCTTTGAGATAGCGGCTGAAAAGCAATTTTTTGGCTGCGAAATAGGTTTCCATCGTACCGTGAAAGTCGAGGTGGTCGCGAGTCAGATTGGTGAACAAACCGACATCGAAACGCAACCCAGCCAGTCGCCCTTGCTCCAAGGCATGAGAAGACGTTTCCATCACCACATGCGTCACACCTGCATCAGCCATAAATCGCAGCAATTCCTGGAGCTGCACCGGCCCTGGCGTGGTCAGCGGAGCTTTTTCCGCAATCAATTTGCCAGAGCAGTCTGTCCAACGGTAATTCACCGTGCCGATCACCCCGACTTGGCAGCCGCTGGCCGCCAGCATCTGCTCAATCAACCACGAGATGGTGGTTTTGCCGTTAGTACCGGTCAGCCCGATCAGGCTCATATTCTGGGCTGGAAAATCGTGTAGTGCGGCAGCCAGCCAGCCCAAGGCAGCGTGGCTATCTTTAACCTGCACCACCGTCACGCCGGGCAGCGGGCCGGGATCATTTTCAACCACCACGCAGCAAGCACCTTGCTGCACAGCCTGAGATATAAAATCATGCCCATCTGATTGGCTGCCTTTAACTGCGACAAAAACGCAGTTTGGCCCTGCTTTGCGGGAATCAGAGGTGACTTGCGTGACGAGACCTTGTGGTTTTCCGTGCAGCATCTGCGCTGCTAGCTCATCAGGCAGAGCGCAAAGGAGCTGATGCAGTTCTGTCATAGACTGCCTGTTCGTATAAAATTGAAGAGAGAAAAGACGTGCTAAGAGCAGGCCTACCTGCAAATTGTTGCAGTATATGCTGCTCGGATGAGAAAAGGAAGAAAAAGCAGGTCGCGTGGATTACTTGATTTGCAGGGGAATGCCGCAACAGACGAGAAAGACCTTATCAGCGAGAGCAGCAATGGTCTGATTGCAGCGACCAGCTAAGTCGCGGAAACGGCGGGTCGTTGGATTATCTGGGACGATACCCAAGCCCACTTCATTAGCAACCATGATAACTTGCCCTTGATGATGACGGGCTGCTGCACCGAGCTGATGCGCTAAGAATATCATGTTTTCTTCGGTGATTTCGCTGTGATTTTGCTCTGCGCTATACATCAGATTGCTGATCCAGAGGGTCAAACAATCAACAAGTACAGTTTCACCAGCAGGGCGGGATGCTAATAATTCGGTAAGCTGCAACGCTTCTTCGATGGTCTGCCAATTTCGGCCTTCTCGGTCATGGCGATGCCTGCGGACGCGGTCGTCCATTTCCGCATCAAAATTAGGACAGGTGGCAAGAAAAAGCCGAGGCGCGTCAATAGATTCGGCAAGCTGCTGGGCAAAGGCAGATTTCCCAGAACGGCTGCCGCCAGTGACAAGGGTAAGCGTAGTCATGCTTACAAATTGTTATGGGATCCGAAAAAGAAAAGTCTGACTAAGGTAGATCTTAGTCAGACTCAATAGAGTTTAGCGGCGGGAATACTCAAAAGTCAATTTACCCTTACTCGAACCAACCCGTACTTTACCGCCCTTGCTCAGTTTGCCAAAAAGGATTTCTTCGGTTAGTACGTCACCGATTTCCCTCATAATCAACCTGCGCATAGGCCGGGCACCGTAGGCCGGATCATAGCCTCGTTCAGCTAACTGTTTACGAGCTGCTGGGGTCAAGTTGATGCTCACGTTTTTATCAGCAAGCTGGCCTTCAAGCTCATGAATCATCTTGCCAACAACCCGTTCTACCGCAAGCATCTGAAGTGGATGGAAGGTGATGATGCTGTCCAAGCGGTTTCTGAACTCTGGTGAGAAGAGATTTTTCAGAGCTTTCTGCTCCTTACCCTTAGAATCACCGGTGAAACCAATGGTCCGCTCGCTCATCTCCCGTGCGCCTGCATTGGTGGTCATGATCAAGATCACGTTGCGGAAATCCGCCCGTCTGCCGCTGTTATCAGTTAAGGTCGAATGATCCATAACCTGAAGCAGAACAGAGAACACATCAGGATGCGCCTTTTCAATCTCATCCAAAAGCAATACCGTGTGCGGATGTTTGCGAATCGCATCAGTGAGCAGACCGCCCTGTTCAAAGCCAATATAGCCTGGAGGCGCACCGATCAGCCGAGACACAGCGTGCTTCTCCATGTACTCGCTCATGTCGAAACGTTCAAAATTGACTGACAAAGACTGAGCAAGCTGGCGAGCTACCTCTGTTTTACCCACACCAGTTGGCCCAGCAAAAAGGAAAGAGCCAGCAGGTGCGTAGGGATTACCTAGACCAGCTCTCGCCCGCTTCACGGCCCGCGTTACCTCAATAATCGCCTCATCCTGACCAAAAATCACTGACTTTAACTTTTTCTCTAAATAACGCAGCCCTTCTGTCTCGTTGCCTGTTTTGGAGACCACGGGCACTCGCGCCATTTTGGAGACAATGGCTTCTACATCAGATAACGTCACGGTACTACCGCTTTTTCCAGCCAGACGTAGAGAGGCACCGACCTCATCCATCACGTCAATGGCCTTGTCTGGCAGAAAACGGTCATTGATGTAGCGGTTGGCCAACTCAGCCGCAGCGAGAATTGCCTCATCAGAATAGGTAAGCTGATGGTGCTGCTCATAACGGGGCTGGAGGCCGCGCAAAATAGAGCAGGTGTCTTCCACAGACGGCTCCTCCACATCGATTTTCTGGAAACGGCGCGACAGGGCACGATCCTTTTCAATGTGGTTTTTGTATTCCTCGTAAGTCGTAGAGCCAATGCAGCGCAGGGTTCCGGCCTGAAGCGCAGGCTTGAGTAGGTTGGAAGCATCCATAGAACCACCACTGGTCGCGCCTGCACCAACAATGGTGTGCATCTCATCAATAAAAAGAATGGCATTCTCCAGCTTGCCGATAGCGGAAACCACCGCTTTGAGGCGCTTCTCGAAATCGCCCCGATATTTGGTACCGGCAACCAAAGAACCCATGTCGAGCATATAAATCGTAGTGTCCTGAAGCAATGCTGGAACTAATTTGGCGGGATCAGGCTGATCACTTTGACGGCTCACTGCATCATCATGAATACGTAGTGCCAATCCTTCAGCAATGGCAGTTTTACCTACACCCGGCTCACCAACAAGCAGCGGGTTGTTCTTGCGACGGCGGCAAAGTACCTGCATCATCCGCTCTAACTCAGGGCCTCTGCCGATCAGCGGGTCGATTTTACCTGATGCTGCTAACTCAGCAAAGTTGACTGTGTACTGATCCAATACTTCTTCGTCACTATCTTTTTTCTTTTTCGGCGGAGCTGTTGGTGTGGCTTCTGGCTGCTCTGCCTGACGAGACAGCGGCAGCGAAGAATCTTTAGGCAAACTTTCCGCCATGTGATGGGAAAGATACTCCATGACTTCTAATCTGCCCACGCCCTCACTGCCAAGAAAATAGACGGCATGAGAATCTGGCTCGGCAAAAATAGAAACTAAAACATCGCCAGTGTCTACCTCTCGCTTGCCTGATCCTTGAACATGATTGACTGCCCGCTGTAAAACTCGATTAAAAGCGACTGTCTGGGACGGCTCGCTTTTGCCAGTCTGAAGGAGCGGAATCCCAGCAGCCAGAAATTCCTCTAGCCGTTCTCTGAGTGATTCGTTACTGCCTCCACACTGCTCAATAATCTGCGAAGTTGTATCATCATGCAACAGTCCCCAGAGCATGTGTTCAACAGTCACATATTCATGCCTCTTCGATTTCGCTTCTTTGATGGCCTTGATCAGGGCCAATTCTAATTTTCGGCTTAACATGATGGCATCCCATGTAAATTTTTTTAAGTTGAAAGCCAGATGCCGGTTTTAGGCCCGCTCTAAAGAGCATTTCAGAGGATATTGACTTTTCCTCGCGAGCTGATGCACTTCCGCAACCTTTGTTTCGCCGATTTCACGAGAATAAATACCTGCTACGCCTTGGCCCTGATGATGGACATTGAGCATGATCGCGGTGGCTTCAGCAGTATTTTTGCCAAAAACAACCTCAAGAATCATGACTACAAAGTCCATAGTCGTGTAATCGTCGTTATGGAGAAGTACCTTGTAGAGAGGCGGCTCTTGGAGCTTTACCCGATCTTTGGTTAAGGTTTCTTCTCTAGTTCCTGAAAGTGTAATACCCATGTTTCCGGCGGCCTGCTGCTCCGTTTACTTAATAGTTATACTCCGACAAATTGAGCAACTGACCACTGGTATGGTCTCAAACTGCCGGAACAAAAAGCTCTTCCTTTTTCTATTGTATAATGTTCAATTCTGATTTTGCAAGGCTCCATTATTTTTCGTTTCAAAAAATAGGGAGAGTAGAAGGTGCTGAAGCACGGTTTCTGCTGCCACTGGAGAGCCTTTCAGCCGACGATCAGCAGCAAGAATCAGGCCCAGCCATAAAGAAAGCTGTGGGAGGGAAAAAGTAGAGGCTGTTTTAAATTTCATATATAAAGCAAATGGATGGCCGCCAAGTTCAGTTTGCCAGCGTGGATTACTCTTGAGCAAGGGGAGGCATTGCTCCTGAAAAATCTTTGGAGAAAGGCCGGGGCGATAGTGGTACTGTGCCTGCTCCAACAGACTGCGAAAAAGAAGTAAGCTGCGGGTGAAATTTCGTAAGGTTGCAAGCACCGCCAATCCATGAATACCATTTTCTTGAAGACGCGACGCGACCAGTAAAGCCTGTTCCAAATTTTTGTTGCCCACAGCCTCAGTCAGTTCAAAAACTGCATCCTCACGAGTGCGGCCTACCATCCGATTGAGATCATCCAAGGTAATTTGTGGCGCATCACCAACAGACAGAGCCAATTTTTCTGTCTCTGTCACCACGGCAGCAGGATGAAAGCCCACTCGCTCCAGCAACTGTACCATGACCTCGCCTGACATGCTCTTACCTAAACTGCGTAACGTCTGGCTGATTTGTTCTCGCAGAACCACGTCCTGCGCTTTTTTAGCCTGGGAAGAGGAGCCGCTCTCGACGCTTAGATCAACAACAGCATATTTTGCACTAAAAGACTTATAGAGTTTTTTCCGTTTGTCCACCTCTTCAGCAAGGAGAAGCAAGACATTATTTGTAGGAATACCTGCCTCAAGGGCAGCCAAGACTTGCTCACCTGCATTGCCGCTAGAACGAGTGGCTACGTTATTATCTGCTGAATCTGCCAAGAGCGTTGCTGTCCAACTCAGGCTGCCTGTCGGTTTGGCAAAACCAAAACATTTTTTCCACTGCTCTCCACTAAGGTCGGCAGGATCTTCTGTTGTATCTAAACCGGCAGCATCTAGCATAGCTCGGAGCTGCCGCGCTGCTTTGTCTGGAGTCCCATCCTCCCAAGTCTTAACCACCCTTTTCCAAATATTTTCCGCCACATTTTTGGAGAAAAAAAGCCGAGTTCCATTGACTCGATAAATCTGCCGACCACCGAGCAGACTAAAGCTGCGCAGCTTGGCTAACGTAGTATTTGGGTCTTCATTGTCGCCATCAATATTGTGCGTAGTAGCTTTTAATGCTTCGACAATTTTATCAGCAGCCTGGCGGCAAAGAGTATGCTCACCAAAGAGCAGATAGGCAGGCATAACTGTGCCGCTGCTCATCTCGCGAAGCAACTCATTCAACTTACTGCGGTCGTAAACGGGCATAATGGAGAGATGGATGTATCAAGACTAACCGTAAAAAATAGCGCAGGCTTATGGCAATGTTAAAATTGCGTATAATACCTGCGGGCACAGAAAAAAATGTATTGAGATATTTTAGTCAACTATTCCTGACAACGAAGAAAGGCAGCCTGTATCACTACTGGAAAATTAAAACGAGCATCAGCGTTACTCCATTCTGCGTAGCCCATACTGACCCAATTTCCTTGATTGATCCAGTCTTCGTAGCCGAATTTCCATCCTTCCCAATTGTCTCGGCAACTATAAGGCTGTTCTGGGCCGTAATAGATGAAACGTAATCCTTTGTCATCTTTGGCAAAACGACTTCTGCCAATAAGGAGCATGTCGGCACCGTGAAAGGCAGCTTCTTTCTCTGCTGCCTGAGCAATACTTAACCCATTGGCTCCTGCCGGAGTCCAGATCAGCAGATGGGCAAAAACCTTGCAATTCGGCAGAGCTTGATCTGCTTTAAATATAGTTTTTTCTTTACTTGTAGGTGGATAGGTTATGCCAGTAGGATAGCGACTCTGTTTGTTCCACGATGGCATCTTCTCCCAGACAGCTTCCGCTCTTTTTTTTATTCCGCAGCCAAAAAGTAGAGGAAGCACTGCCAAAAGCAGGAATATTTTGCTGATTCTGCTTGTCATGATGCTTTGTCCCACAGGAATTGAATGAGATTGCCGTATGTTGCGTTATTTGCGCACCCGCATAAGACACTGCCAAAAACGCATAGTTCCTAGTTGGTTAGAATCGGAAATACAACTTTCTATATGCAGGACTTCAAAGAGAGGTTCCACTGCTGCACAGACCTGCGTGGCAGAAAGACGCGGTGGGCCTTCACCATCCATCACTTGATCTTTATTACCAATCAGGCTGAACCAGAGTCCGCCAGGAATAAGGCCAGCGGCAACCTGCTGAATAAACAGGTTTCTGCGCTCATCGCTGCCCATTACATGGAAGCAGCCTCGATCAAAAACAAGAGAAAATTGGTTTGCCTCCATTGCGCTAACAAGGAAATCCGCATCAGCAAACGTGCAGTCCACGCCCTTTTCTTCAGCCCGTTGCCGAGCGAGTGTAATTGCACTCGAGGAAATGTCCATGCCTGTGACTTGAAAGCCCTGTTCTGCAAGCCAAACGGAATTAGTACCAGTGCCGCAGCCGATCTCCAGAATTTTACCACCGCATTTCGGCCAGCTAGAAAGCAACTGGATAAGATGACTGTCTGGGCGACCTGTGTCCCAAGGCAGTTTTTTTTGATCATACCGCTCGTCCCACTCATGTTTTTCCCGCATGGCCATTTCCCCAAGAAGAATGATTATGACGAATGAACTACGCTAAAGTGATCTGCAAAGGAATACAGTGCAGACTCCGGCTCATTTGCTGGGTACGGCCCAATTCCCAGTCACTGCATCTGGTAGCACCTCCCAACTTTTTTTCAACATCAGCTACTAGGCCAGCAATATCAATCACTTTATGCCGAGAAAAAACTTCTGGCAGGCCGCTGGTGAGGTTACAGGCTAAACAACGTCCAGGCCGCTCATGGAGATCTAAGCTAAACTGAAGCGTCTTGCTCTCTTGGCCTTTAAAACTGAGAGCAATATCATAGGCACCTTCATCTGCATCACCAAACAGAGCTTCAAAAAAATCTGCGGTGCGTTGGGGAGGAAAAAGCTCTTGGAGCGTCTCCTCAGTGAAAATTTCATTCATAGAATTCATGGGATTCGTCTTGCTGTTACAGTTGATTAAATTGCGCTGTCAAAGAAATGTACTCAGCAGGCCAAGGACTGTCAACATTGATTGCAGGTCATAGGTGGCTGTGGTAAAAGATTCGGCTAGACAGTAGCGCAAATCAATCTTTTATAGCAGTGGCAATGAACTACCAGCAGGCTTGGCAATTTCTCGATCAGCTTCAGCTTTTTAAAATCAAGCTGGGGCTAGATTCCATGAAGCACTTTCTGGAACGACTGGGTAATCCGCAGCATCATTTACAGTGCATCCACATCGCAGGCACCAATGGTAAAGGCTCGGTTGGTGCAACCCTGCATTCCATTCTTTGTGCAGCAGGATATAAAACGGCTTTTTATACTTCGCCGCATCTCAGCTCTGTGCGGGAACGTTTTAAAATCAACAGCGCATATATTAGCAAAGAGGATTTTGCCCGCCTGATCACTACAATTGCTGCAATGTTGGATGGTCGTCAGATCACCTATTTTGAATGCACCACGGCTTTGGCTCTGCTCTGGTTTGCCGAGCAAGAAGTTGATTGCGCTATTCTGGAAGTTGGCATGGGGGGCAGGTTGGATGCTACCAATGTGATTATGCCGTTGCTCTCTGTGATTACCAATGTGAGTATGGATCACGAGCAACACCTTGGCAGCAGCTTGGCAGCCATTGCCGCAGAAAAAGCCGGGATTATTAAGGCTGGTGTACCAGTGCTTTCCGGGGTAGCGGCTGATGCGTCTGGTCAGGTTATCAGCCAAACCTGCGCGGAACGGCAAGCACCTTTCTTCCTTTTTGGCCATGATTTTGACGGCAGCAGCGACAATGCGGGCTGGAAATATCGCGGTATAGACGGAATGCTTTTGCCTGATCTACCTATGCCGCTGTATGGCCAACATCAACTCAGCAACTGTTCTCTAGCTTTGGCGGCGATTCAGCTCCTGTGCCAACAGGGCTGGAGTATCAGTGAGGAACAGATTCGTATTGGTTTATCTCAAACCCGCTGGCCTGGCAGGTTGGAATATTTCCGCACCGCTCAAGGGCAGCAGTTTCTCTTAGATGGCGCGCATAATCCAGCAGGTGCAGTCGCTTTGCGTGATGCGTTGCAGCGTGATTTTTCCTACAAACGGCTGATTTTGGTCTGGGGCGCAATGGCAGACAAAGATATTAAGGCTGCGCTGAGTGAGGTCGCGCCACTGGCAGATGTCATTATTTTGACTAAAGCAGCGGATTCAGAACGGGCTGCTGCTCCAGAACAGTTACAAGTAGCCTTGTCAGAAGATCTACAAGCAAAAGCTATCTGTATTACTTTTCCTGAAAAGGCGATTCTACAAGCAAGCACTTTGGCGGATAAAGATGATCTAATCTGCATTTCAGGCTCACTCTATCTGATCGGCGCAGCCCGTTCTCTACTGCTGGGAGATTTGACTGATGACGAAAAATGACTGGGACGATTTTAGCTTTGGTCTGGATGATGCCTTTATTAAAACTGAACGGCAAAAGGCCAGAGAACTACGTAAGACGCGGTGGTGGCAGCAAAAAGCTGCATCTGGTCTCTGTTGGTACTGCCAGCGCAAAGTGCCAATTAAAGAGCTAACTATGGATCATGTTGTGCCTCTTGCTAAAGGCGGTCGCTCTGTCAAAAGCAACCTTGTACCTTGCTGTAAAGAATGCAACAATGCTAAAAAATCCTCTCTTCCTGCCGAATTTGAGGAGCTAGGTTCTCATTCCTAAGTCTAGCCCTTATTTTGTAACTGGTTATTTTTCAAAGTTTTTCCCTTTATCCTAGTAAAAAGACTCTATATAAAAAATAATTCTTGCTTTTCTCAAAAAAGAAAGTATATTTTGCGCATAATAATGACAGAAGATGATCATAAAGTGATTGATCAATGATTGTTGATGATGTATGATGAATACATCAAAGAAAGGTGCAAAATATGAGTTTTCTCGAAGGATTACTATGGCTAACGTTGAATGTTTACCACGAGGCCCGCAGTGAACCTCAGATTGGTCAGTTAGCTGTTGCTCATGTCACCCTGAATCGGGCAAGTCAAAGTAAAAAAACCGTTGAGCAAGTAGTTACAGCCCCGCATCAATTTAGCTGGACATTCCTCCAGAAATCCTATGTACCTACAGAGACAGATGCTTTTGTTGAGTGCCTTCAGACCGCAATGAAAGCTATGACCACCTCTGATTTCACCAAAGGCGCGACTTATTATCATCGCAAGGACGTGCATCCTCAATGGGCTTCCCACAAAACCTACGTTGCCAGATATGGCACGCATCTTTTTTATCGGAACTAAGCTCTCAACAGGAGCTGTTCTGATTCGCTTGAACAGGCTTTTCTCTCCCCTGCTTCCCTTCGTACAGCAAAAAAACATCTCTGCTTGCAATTCCGGCTGGAACTAATCCGTAAAACGGGTATAGTAAACAAAAACCATTAAACTCTTTAAGAGTTGGCTAGCCGGAGCATTACGTATGAACGCATCGGCAAAATATTTATTTTCTCGGCAGGTAGTCTATTACGAGTCTGCTGCTTTTGCCTTTGTTATTGTACTTATCTGGCTGGATGAATTTCTCGATATCCCAAGTCATTTCTTAGGTGCTGAACAGACACCAGTCAACTGGCGGGAATCGTTGTTTGAAAGTTTAATGATTGTACTTCTTTGCCTAGTTGTTGTTAAACTGACCAATAACCTGTTTCAGCGTATGAAATATCTTGAAGGTCTGCTTCCTATCTGCGCATCTTGTCGTCGAATCAGAGGTGAACAGGGTGATTGGCAACCGCTGGAATTCTATATTCAAGAGCAAAGTGATGCAGAGTTTACGCATGGTATTTGCCCTGAATGTGCAGAAAAATTATATCCTGAATATAATCCCTATAAAAAATGACCGGTGGGCCGTCAGATAGACGCAGCCGGATTTATTTTTTGCCAAGCATGGACAGAACAGCAGGCAAAAATGACAGCAGAGCCGCCTTTGACCTCAAAGGGGCCGCCTTCACCATTCTGGTGCTGTCACTACGAAGTACAGATATGAATGCGGTAGCTGCCCAGCTTGCAGAAAAAGCTGGCCAGGCTCCTGATTTCTTTCGCAATGCTCCTGTCGTAATCAGTATGCAGCAGGTCGAAAACGAATTAGTTGACTTAGCTATGTTGGTCAATCTATTGCGCAATCAAGGCTTTATTCCAGTTGGTATTACTGGCGGTACAGAGGAGCAGAAACAGCAAGCCGCAGCAATGGAACTAGCCGTACTCGCTGCACGAGCTGGAATACGCACTGTGCCAGAGCCGGAAGAGCAGACCAGTTCACCAGATGAAGATTCAGAAGAAACCGTAGAACAAGAACTACCTATTGCTCCAGCACTATCAGCAGCCAGTCAGCCGGACGAGATAGAAAATGTTCATATCCTCACTGAACCGGTACGCTCTGGCCAACGTGTTGTTATTAGACAAGGTGATTTGACGATTCTTGCTTCAGTAGGCTCAGGAGCAGAGATTTCAGCCCCTGGTAGTATTCATATCTATGGTACATTGCGTGGGCGAGCCTTTGCTGGCTGCGACGGTAATGTTAATGCCCGTATTTTTTGTCAAAAAATGGAAGCAGAGCTAGTTTCTATTGCAGGTGTTCACTTGGTCAGTGAAGATTTTCCAGAGCACCTCCGCTTTAAAGCTATCCAGATTCGATTACATGGAGGGAGACTGCATATTACGTCTTTGTAAGACGCAACCCTCTAAAATACAATGAAGCCACAAGGCAATGATGCCTCGTTTGCTGAGGTGCTGCGAAGATTGGTCGGGAGCTTGGTATTGCTTTCTGCATTAGCTTTATTCCCGGAATTATTGGCATCTTAGTTTCAGCAGGAGACGGCATATTATGTATTGTTGGGCTTCTTTGGAAGTTTCGTCATAATAGCGCAACGCTTTTAGCAGATTTGTTATAATACGGTGGTACAAGTAGTCTCTCTCGTAAGGAATGGCTTCGTCTCAAATTAGAAAAAGGAATACAGAGAGGCTTTATCTTTAGTCGATGAAATTTTAGAGACTGACACCGCTTGTTCTGAAGCCCTTTTGCTGAAGGCTCGCATCTTACAGGAAGGTTTTGCTGATATTGCGGGTGCGCGCGCCGTTCTTAAAAAATTGATAACCATGAATAATAATGAGGGAAATGATCTCTGGTTTCGCTGGGCATCAACTCTTTATGAGGAACTTTCACAGAAAGAAAGCGGCCAAGAGACTTCCTCTGAACAAATACGGATACGATATGAGTGATTTGCAGAGAATCTGCTGTGTCCGGCCTGCATTAAACAACAAGTTGAATATGTTGGGAGGATATATATTTTGACACGGATCATCGTAATCACCTCCGGCAAGGGAGGTGTTGGCAAAACCACAACCAGTGCCGCCTTTGCTATGGGTTTGGCTCTGGAGGGCTACAAGACAGCGGTGATCGATTTTGATGTCGGTCTGCGTAATTTAGACTTGGTTATGGGCTGCGAACGTCGGGTGGTCTATGATTTTGTCAATGTAATTAACAAAGAAGCCCGCTTGAATCAGGCTCTGATTCGGGATAAGCGCACTGAGAACCTCTATATCCTGCCAGCCTCGCAGACCAAAGATAAAGAAGCTCTGACAATGGAAGGTGTAGAAGCTGTTCTCGGTGAACTAGCTGACACTTTTGACTATATCGTCTGCGATTCACCAGCAGGTATAGAACATGGTGCCTTTATGGCCATGTATTTTGCTGATGAGGCGATAGTCGTCACGAATCCAGAGATTTCCTCAGTCCGCGACTCTGATCGAATCCTTGGTCTGTTAGCCAGTAAAACGAAACGGGCCGCAGAAAACCGAAGTCCAATTAAGGAGCATCTCTTACTGACTCGCTACTCGCCAGACCGAGTAATGAAAGGGGAAATGCTTTCAGTTAAGGACATTCAGGAGATTCTCTCCATTCCATTATTAGGAGTCATCCCGGAATCTGAGGCCGTGCTGACTGCGTCTAACCAAGGCGTACCGGTTATTGCCAATCGTAATAGTGATGCAGGACTTGCCTATCAGGACTGTGTGGCCCGCTTTCTTGGTGAAGAAATTGAGATGCGGTTCATTGACCCGAAGAAGAAAGGTCTTCTCAGTAAATTTTTCGGGAGCAATTAGATGGGCCTTTTTGACTATTTCCATGCCAACCGCAGATCGGCGGAGGTGGCCAAGGAACGGTTGAGTATTCTGATTGCCAGAGATCAGATTCAGAGAAATCAGCCCTCTTTTCTGCCCCAGCTTCAAGACGAGCTGCTGGAAGTGATCAAAAAATACGTGGATATTGACCAGGATGATATTTCGATCACCTTGGACCGGGAAGATGACTGTGAGATTTTAGAATTAAACATCGCCTTACCGGAAAAGCCACGTCAGCGACAGCCTAGCTAATTGATGCCGTCCTCGCCAAAGCAGCGGCACAGGGTTTCCAACAGTCAAACAGGACGGGCTGGAGAAGATGCAGCGGCTTTCTATTTAGAACAGCAAGGCTGGATCATCTTGGAGCGTAACTACCGTTTGTCTGGCGGTGAGATTGACATCATTGCTCAAGATGGCGACTATTTAGTTTTTGTTGAAGTCAAGACTAGACGCGGAAGTACATTTGGTAGTCCATTCGAGGCAGTAGATATTCGTAAACAGCAGCGGCTAACCAAGGCTGCCTTAACGTATATGAGCGAACGATGTTTGGACATGGCAGCTCGTTTTGATGTAGCCGCAGTATTTTCTGAGAAAAGCACCTTCCGAGTTGAGCTGTTGCGCAACGCCTTTGAATGCGGAGAGTAAGAATGCAACCTGCGGCAATCACTATGGGCTGTCCAGTGGGCGTTGGCCCAGAAATTATCCTGCGATTATTTGATAGCTTAACAGAGCAAGCAACGCTACCTGTGGTACTCGGTGATCTTGGAGTATTACAACGCACTGCCGGGTTGCTACAGAGCAAAAGCCAGCCAGTCGCTTGGCAATTAGGTCAGACCATCAAACTTGGCACGGTACCAGTGCTAGACCTGTCCCATCTTGATGCAGAGCATTTGCGCTGGGGCCAGCCTGTCAAAGAAACCTCGCTCGCAATGGCTAAATATATCCACCGAGCAACACAGGGAGCTTTGGCGGGTGATTTTGCTGCAGTTGTTACTTGCCCGATTTCTAAAAAAGCTCTCCATGAGGCTGGCATTTTCTACCCCGGCCACACAGAAATGCTGGCAGAGCTAACCAGCACCAGTCGCTATCGGATGATGCTGGCTGGGTCTCGACTCCGGGTGGTCTTAGTCACTATCCACGAGCCATTAGCTAAAGTCAGCACAATGCTTTCTGCCGATGACATCCTCGATTGCATCAGTATGACTGCTGATTCCTTGCACCGGGACTTTGGCTTCAGCAAACCGCGTATTGCGGTGGCAGGCTTTAATCCGCACAGCGGCGAGCAAGGTATGTTTGGCCAAGAAGAAATAGAAACCATAGAGCCAGCTTTGCGTCAGTTTACAGGTGAGGCGGAAATTAGCGGCCCTTGGCCACCAGATACGATTTTTTACCGGGCAGCGAATGGTGAATTTGACGCAGTAGTCTGTATGTATCATGATCAGGGCTTGATTCCCTTCAAACTGCTCCACTTTCAAGATGGTGTAAATGTGACGCTTGGCCTGCCTATAGTTCGTACTTCTGTCGATCATGGTACGGCTTATGATATTGCTGGCAAAGGAATTGCTGATGCCTCTAGTCTGCGGGCGGCTTGGCAAATGGCAATGAAAATAGCAGAGAACAGAGCACAATGAGTAAAGGGCAGCTCATCGCTTTTGAAGGCATAGACGGAACTGGTAAATCAACCCAGATTAAGCTGTTAGCTGATTATCTGAGAGCACAAGGTCGAGAGGTAGTTGAAACCCGCGAGCCGACTGATAGTAGCTATGGTCGTCGCATCCGTGAATTGTACGTTAATCGCAGCACCTGTACCCCAGAAGAGGAACTAGAGCTATTCATCCAAGATCGGCGACTGCATGTGCAGGAGTTAATCGCCCCTGCTCTCGCTACAGGCAGTGTCGTGCTAACGGATCGTTATTACTACTCTACGGCTGCTTATCAAGGAGCAAGCGGATTGGAGCCAGCAGAAATTTTAGCCCGCAATAATTTTGCCCCCAAACCCGATCTCGTCATTCTTTTAACTATGCCACCAGAATTGTCTGCGGAACGCATCCGCATAGGTCGCGGTGAGCAACCCAATGCCTTTGAGCAACTTGATGCGCTGCGCAAAACTGCCGCCATTTTTGCCGCGTTTACCGATTCCTGTATTTGCCGGGTTGATGCCACGCAGTCAGTTAGTGCCGTCCACGAGCAGATACAGCACGTTTGGAACGAGTTGTCAAAGAACGCACCTTGCTAGTTGCGCGCTTTTTTGCACTCTTAACAACGTGCTTTTTGCTGCGACTATTTTTCTTCTTAACAATCTGCTTTTTTTTTCGACTACTTTTTGTACTCTGAACAAGTTTTTTAGTTGTTGATCGGGACGTTATCCCCTCCTTTTTAGCCTTGTGCTTTTTGTTTTCAGAGCGCAGAGAAACTGCTTTATCGGTAGTCACATTGTCTGTTGCTTTTTCAGAAGGAACTGTTGATTGCAGCATACTCTCTCTTCCTTCACTAGGACGACCAGTACGCAGAAAATAGAGAGGATCTACAAAATGGTTGTGGTCAGCTCGCTTACTGGTCCCATACGGGGCATGAGGAAAGGTATTTGGAGTGATCACACCGAAATGCAGATGAGAACCACAGCTATAGCAGCCCACTATGCCAATAGTACTACAGGCTCGTACTTGACTCCCCTTATGCAATCCTTGCGAATTTCTGATATGCCCATACAGAGCAATAAACCAGCGGCCATCTGCTAATGTATGTTTGACCATAATTGCGACATTGCCACTCCCCCAACCGCCATGAGAAATGTCATAGACGACTCCGTCAGCAATGGCGCGCACAGGAGAGCCGGTCGGAGCAAACATGTCTACGCCAAGATGCCAAGAGCCTCTACCTCTTGAGGCAAGCCAGTCGCCGCTGGCAACACTTCGTGAATATCGAAAGGTCGTTAAAGGCCAGCAGAAGTTTGACTGGCCCACTCGTTCTGATGCTGATGCTTGTTCCCGCGCAGCAATACAGCCGGAGGGCAGCCAAGCAATCAGCAAAACCAATGCTATGATTTTTAGCATATTTATAACTGGTTGCTAATTTTTCTTTTGCGGCCTCCTCCTTGCCGCAGCATTATGCTGGTATCTTATTATAACCCAAGCATTGCTCTACAACATAATTTTTTCTTTGGGTGAATTCAAGTTCCAAGTGTAACAGACATTCGCCTTTCCACGCTGGAGAAATTTGCCAAGGCATTGGGTCGGCGCATTCAAGTCTCTTTGACTTAAAGCGTATCGAGTCAGATTGCAACAGTTTTTACAGCAGGGAAAAGACGGTGGAGATAATCTGCAAAGGCTTGCGTCGCCTCTGGGGTGATAACAACGGTTCTGTCTGCCAGTACCAGTACCACCGCGTGTTTGAAATCAGTGGCAAAGAGGCGGAAACGCCCCAGCCGAGGACTCTGATACAGCCCGCTGAAACCAAACAGCCCGGCATTGCCAATCAAGCGGGTTGCATCTTTGCAGAGGGCAGACTCAAGATACACTTGGCGGATACCTGCCAAAGGAATAGTAGTGGAGCAAAACAGTCGGTGAATGATCAGCTCATGCTGAGACACGGTATAGCCAGTGACAATCGTCGCAAAGCTCCAGAAAAAGAGGCTGGGTGGAAGTAGAGCAACCATAAGGCCAAAATAATGGGTGAAGCCGCTTGGCACTGGAACAGCACGATAAGCACCAATGCTGACTCCTGCAATCAAGACGGTGCCTAGCGCAGAACTCATTTGCAGAGCACGCGGCCACGGAGCTGAAGCAAAGAAACTGGCAGGTTTCATGGTCAACTTATTAGGAACATCATAGTTCTTTGGACTATCCTACAACCGCCGCACTCCCGGCCCTTTGATAAGGCTTCGGCCACCTGCTTTGGGCAGCACCTCTATCCTACAGGCAATCCGTTCCTTGAGGGCAGCAACGTGCGAGATCACCCCGATCAGTCGCCCTTCGCGGCGCAGCTCGGCCAGACTTTCTAAGGCCGTTTCCAAGGCTTCATCATCCAAGGTGCCAAAGCCCTCGTCAAGAAAAAGCGATTCCACCTTGCCGCCTGCCATACCGGAAAGACCAAGGGCCAAGGCCAGACTAACGACAAAACTTTCGCCGCCAGACAGGTTCTTGGCAGAACGGATTTCATCGGCCTGCCATCTGTCGGTGACGTTCAGCTCCAAGGGTTGGCCTTGGTCGCGCACCAATTGGTAGCGGTCGGTCATCCGCGCTAATTGCCGGTTCGCATGAACGACCATCTGCTCAAAGGTCAAGCCTTGGGCAAAGTTGCGGTACTTCTTGCCGTCTGCCGAGCCGATAAGGTCGTCAAGCTGCCGCCAGCGCAGGCATTCCCGGTTTTGCCCATCCAGCTTGCTCAATAGCTCGACTTGTTTGCCGCGCTGCTCTTCATTGGCCATCAGCCGCTGCTGCTCTGAGCCAATCATCTTGACTATTTCTGTGCGACGCTCGTTCAACTCCTCTTGGGCCAAGCGCAGCTTGTCCGGCTCCTGACCTGTGGCAAGATGCGCTTGCTCCTCTGCCGCCAGCCGGTCTTGCCGATCTTTGTGCCGGGTTTGCAATTCCTCCTCCCGGCGGCACAGCGCATCTGCCTGTTGACGGAGCACCTTCCGTTCCTGCTCCGGCAGCCGGGCCGCCAGCCAGTCTGTTTCAGCAGCAAAACTGCTCTCATTCAGCCGCTGGACAAAGACCGCCTCTTGCAGCTGAAGCGGCTCTGTTCTTTCCGCTGCCGCTGTCTCCCGGCTTTTGATCAGCGTGTGCTGCTGGGCAAGCTGATCAGCAGCCTGCTGCCGCTGTTCCTGCACCTGCTGCATGGCCCGTTCCGCTGCCTCAACCGCCGTTGTCAGCCGCTTTTCCTCCTTATCAGGCACCTTGTCAGCAAACAGCTCAAACCGGTCAGCAGCCATGCTCGTTAGTTCTTGACCCAGCTCCTTGAAGAGCAGCTCTGCCGTCTCTAACTGCCCTGTCCGCGAGTCAATGCCCGCCCGCAGCACTTTCACCTCTGTCTCAAGGGCGGAAAGCTGCTCTTGCGCTGCTTGGCATTTGTCCTGCTGCTCCTGCCATGCCTCCTTGCGGGTAGTCAACGTAGCAGCCAGCTTTTCCAGCTCAACAGTGATGCCATAGACCGCCACTTCCTGCACGAGCTGCTGCTGCTTCTCTGCCAGCTCCTGCTTCAATTCTGCCTGCTGCTCCGCCAGCCGCCGCTGCTCCGCCTCTGCTTGTTCATACGCTGCGGCAGCCTTGTCCCGCTCTTGGACGGCCAGAGCCTGCGCTGCCTGCTGCTGCTCTAATGCTTTACCGAGCTGGCTGATTTGCTCGGTCAGCTCCTCAGCCGTCTGCACAAGCTGCTGGTTGGCGAGCAGTCGCTGTTCAATCTCGGTTAGTTGAATCTGATCAGTAGCAAGAGATAATTCCTTGCAGAGCTGCGCTGTCTCCGCCTGCATATCCTGTGCTGCGGTGTTCTTTTCCGCGAGCTGATCAGCAAGATGCTGTGCTTTCTGTTCCAGCCGCGCCTGCTCCTTGCCCGCTTTATTGAGCGACTCCTCAGCCTGCCGCAGAGCCGTTGCTGCTGCTTGGGCTGCTTGGTCCGCCTCATCCAAGAGCGGCAGATTGCCTTGCGCGTAAGGATGTTCCAGCGAGCCGCAGAGCGGACATTCATGGTCATCTTGCAGCCGCGCCCGCTCCTCTTCCAGACTGCGAACCCGACTGGCAAAGGCAGCCACGGCCCGCTGCTTCTCTTCCTCCTGCCGGGCCGCATCCCGCTGCTGGCCCAAGGTGTCGAGCTTGCCTGTCAGCTCGATTGTGGCGGCAGTGTTCTGCTCCTGCCGCTGGCGCAGAACAGTCAGATCCTGAGCCAGCAGCTCCTGCTGCCGGAGCAGTTCTGTCAGCTTGGTCAGCGCATTCTGCTCCAGCCGCAGCTCTGCCGGGCGACGGCCTTGCAGGAGCTGGGCCAGCTTTTCCTCCGCTGCTGCCCGCGCTTCTTTCGTCTCGGCCAGCAACTGCTCTGCGGCTCGGCAATGCTCTGCCTTGTTCTGCCCAAGCTGCTTGCTCTTGATGAGCTGCTTGTCTGCCTTAAGACAGGCCGTCTCGACTGCCTCCAGCCGCTTGTTCAACCCAGTCAACTGCTCCACCTGCCGACAGATGCCAGTTAGCTCGGTGAGCAAACCTTTGTCCGCCTGATGCTCGGCAAGGTAGGCCGCGCTCTGCTGCTGCTGTATCTCCAACGCACTGCTCTTCCTCTCTAAGCCTTGGCATTTTTTTAGATCATCAGCATTTTTTTGCCGCAGGTCGGCACAGACAGCATCCTGCTTCTTGAGAGCACTCTTCTTCTCCTCAATGCGGACATCCAACTCCCGCACCTGCCTGATCAGCAGGCTGCCCTGTTCCTGCTCGCTCTTCTTCTCCATCAGCAGTTCCGTACTCTGCCGCAGCAGCTCCGCAGCAGTTTTGAGTGCAGCGTCCAAGTCCGGGAGCTTGCTCCGCAGATCTGCTGCTGCCTGCCTATCCTTGTTCTGCTGCTCCCGCAGGGCAGTCAAGGCGGCATAATCTCCTTCCAAGGCTAAAGCCTGCTCGGCCCGCGCCAGCCGCTCCGCTACAGGAGCAAAGTTCTGCCGCTCTGCTGCCAGCCCAGCTTGCTCGATGCTGATCTTGGCCAGCTCCTGCCGCAGGGCCGCGATTTTCTCTAAGCAAGCCAGCAGCGCAGTCAGTTGGTCGGCCTCCGTCTTGAGCTTTGCTTCCTCACAATGCAGATCAGTCAGCTTCTGCCGCAGCCCGGCCTCTTCCTCAGCGGTCAGCAGACGCAAGGCATCAGCCTGCTCCTGAAGCTGACGCTGCGCCTCCTTTTCCGCCTTGCAACGCTCATGCACCCGGATGGAAATGCAGCTATAAAGCTCCGTGCCAGTAATCTGCTCCAGAATCGGGGCGCGCTTATCTGGCGGGGCTTGGAGAAAGGCATCAAACTTGCCCTGAGCCAGCAGCATGGAGCGGGTGAAGCGTTCCGCATCCATGCCAGTCAGCTCCTCGACCTTGGTCTCAACCTCTCTCACCTTCTCGGCAAGAATCCGGCCGTCCAAACGGGCCAGCTCTCGCTTTGCGGCCTGAAGCCTGCCCGTCCTGCTGCGGTGCTGATCCCAGCGGCAGCGGAAGCCGCCCTGCTCGGTGGCAAAGTCCACTTCAGCAAAACACTCGCCGCTTTGCCTAGACATGATTTCATTGTTGCCTTGGGTGATTCTGCCAAGGCGGGGTGTGCTGCCGTACAGGGCCAGACAGAGTGCATCAAGGATGGTGGTCTTGCCTGCCCCGGTCGGGCCGGTAATGGCAAAGATGCCGTCAGCAAAGGCTGGGCCGGTGAAGTCCAGCTCCCAGTTGCCGGTCAGGGAGTTGAGGTTGCTTAGGCGGAGCTTGAGAATGCGCATGATGCAGCAGGTTCAGAGTGTTATAGGCAGTTCAGGCAACTGTGCCGGGTGACTGCGGAAAGAGGTGTCCGGCCAGCGTAGTCCCGGCATCAGTACCTTGTCAACAGGAAAATGTGCTCTGATAATGCCAGCCGATCTTGACAGGCTGTCGAGGCCGCCTCCATAGTCGAAGGTCGCCGGGAGCATCGCCGATGGAGGTGGTGGTAGGATGAAGTATGCTTTTGCGTTATCTTCTTCAATTCTCATCTCTCTTCAACGTGGCGTTTTACAAAAAAACATGCTATCCTGCCGGGCATATTTCAACCGTATTTTATCGAGTTGGCCTATATAGACCTGCTCAACCCGACTTGTCAACCACGAAACTGATGGAGGCATCTTATGAAGGCTTCAGAATTTTTTGTGAGAAAGCATGATCCGAAGCCCGGAGTTTGTTTCGTGCTTATGCCTTTTCAGGAGGCACTCACGGCGGTGTACGAACATGGCATCAAGCCTCAAGTTGAGTATATGGGAATGCAGTGCAAGAGAGCAGACGAGATATATTCAGCCCAAGGAATTCTCGGTGATATTTGGGATTCGATTCAAACGGCTGAACTTATTATTGCTGATTGCACAGGCAAAAATCCGAATGTGATGTATGAGCTTGGTCTGTGTCATGCTCTTTGGAAACGAGTTATTCTGATCTCGCAAAATAAGGACGATGTTCCTTTTGACCTTCGTCAATGGCGGGTCATTTGGTATGATTTCACCTTCGCTGGTGCAACAAGATTGAAAGAAGAACTCGGCCGTGCCATTGATGCGTTAAGACAAGAGAAGGGAGATGAAGCTAAACTTGTTTCCTTATCCGAAATAGATTGTTCATATTCAGATACTTCTGAGCATGATGACGGCAAGTGGCTTCATGGGAACATTGAGCTTTGGAAACCAGACAGGCATTTTGGATTTATTAAGTCAGATGATGAAAGCTATTGGTTCAACCATGACTATTGTTTCTCCGATGAAATGACTCCTACAGAAGGTTCCAAGGTGCTTTTTCTTCCGCTTCCGGCTCTGCCAAAAGCAAGAAGCAAACGTGCCTCGTCAGTCTTCATTGAGGGTACTAAGCTCCAAGGGAGCATAAATCGGATTCTCAAGGAAAAGGGCTGCGCTTTTGCAACTATAAAGGGAAAAAACGCACAAACTTATAGCCTCTTCCTTGAAACAGGTAAAGATTCATCAATTGCAGTTGGTGATACTGTAGAATTCATTATAGGAGAGAATAGAGGTGGGCCGACAGGAACGCATGTCATTGTAGTTGATAAATAGCACCACAATAGCATGTTGGGCTGATTCTCAGCCCAACACTTTGTCCTTAATAGAATGCGCAGATCATCTTCTACACCTGAGACCACTATGGAAGTGCTTGAACTGACAACCACCATCAATGCTTCGGGCCGCCTGCACATTGACATACCCACCCGGCTTGTTCCGGGAGGAGAGGTGCAGGTAGTGCTGGTGCTGCACCCTGCTGCTGCCTCACGTCAGCACTATGATTTCTCTGATCTGGCCGGACAGCTTTTATGGAAAGGAGACGCGCTAACAATGCAGAGGAGCCTGCGAGATGAGTGGTGAACGCTGCCTGCTGGACACGAATGCTATCGTCGCCCTGCTGCAAGGAGATGCCCAGCTTGTTGAGCTGCTCCGGCAAGCTGAATGGATTGGTATTTCAGTGATCAGCAGGATAGAATTCCTTGCTTTCTCTGGCTTGACTGATGTTGACCGCCAGCTTTTCCATCAATTTCTTCAGCGGGTTGAGGTGTTAGGCTTGGCAGCCGATGATACGGCTTTGATAGAGAAGATCATCACGATCCGGCAGCAATCTCGTCTGAAGTTGCCTGATGCGATCATTGCGGCAATGGCACTGCGCGAGGGTGCAGGCTTAGTCACGGCTGACCGTGAGTTCACCAAATTGACTGATTTGCCTGTGATCAACTGGACATAGGCAGACATCTCGTTTGCTCCCTCGTCGAAGCAGTTGTGCCTATTGCTTGAAACAATCTTGGCTGAGAACCGCGCTAACTCCCTCGCCGATGCTCCGAATCTCCATCTGCGAGGGAGACATTTTCCATTGCCTGCGCATCAGCAAGATGATAAGGTGCGGCCTGTCGAATTGAGATGTTTTGCTGTCAATGGGAGAATACATGAGCCTTGATTTGTTTCCAGCCGAGATCAGGAAGAACTACGAAATCCATGAATGGAAACATGCCTGCGCGATTCTCAAGGAAGACTTCCCCCAAGAATGGCAGGACATTATCGCTGTTCTTGATCAGTTCCGCTTAAAGAAGAGCTGGATCATGAACCCAAGCAGGAGCAAATCGCAGGTCTTTGAGCATATTGACAGATATCTGTATCAGCGGGGCTGGGCGGAGAAGGACTTTTCCACCCATGTTGTTGTTGATGACAAAACGATGGACACGCCAAATCATAAGGTTGACTGCTTCAAGAACCGGGTTGCCCTTGAAATAGAGTGGAACAACAAAGACCTCGACTTTGACCGCGATCTGAACAAATTCCGCCTGCTGTTCGACCTGCGGGCCATCAGCGTTGGGGTCATCATCACTCGCTGCGATGAGCTGCAAGAGATCTTTAATGAGCTTGGCCAAGCCTCCTCTTACGGAGCATCCACCACCCATATAAGCAATCTCCTGCCGCGCATTGAAGTCGGCGGTCGGTCGGGCTGCCCTATTTTGGTGATTGGCATCACCAAGACCTTATATGTTGAGGATTGATCTGCCTGAGCCTCCATCTCACAGGCCAGCCAGCGGGTCATCGGCAAACAGATCGTGAGTAATCTCCTGATAAGCAATCAGCAAGCCGGACTGCTGCTCTGCTGGAATCTCATGCGCCACTAAGCAACGAAGAAAGACCTGCTCATGCTCCAGCTCGGCCAGCGTCTCGCCTTCGCTTTCCGCACAGAGGCCCTGATCAGCAGGGCGTAGACTGCGAATGCGGAGGACTTCCAGCTCTGAACCAGCAACGAGCTGCTCCACCTGCTCCCGCAGATCACTGATCAGCTCGCTGTCCTCATGCACCACCTCTAGCCACAGCTTGCCCTGTCCTGCCCGCAGCCGTGCAAGCTCCTCAGCAATCTCCGGCCAGCTTCCCCGGACGCTTCTGATCTCCTGAAAGACCGGCACTGGTAGGGTCTGCACCTGCGGCCCGTGTTCGTGTTCAGGGAAATCAACCAAACAGATGCCTTTCTCCTTGCCTGCCTCAGCAAAGCTCATGACTAAGGGCGCGCCGCTGTAACGGCGGGTCTCGTTACCCTGCACGAGCTGCGGCGTGTGCAGATGGCCCAAGGCCACATAATCGAGCAGAGGAGGAAAGGCATCCGCGCCTACGCAGGCCAAGGAGCCAACATAGAGCTTGCGGCTGCCGTCGCCCTCGATCACGCTGCCGCCTGCGGCAAAGAGATGGCCCATGCCAATGACCGGCACTGGTTGAGGCAGGCTCTGCTGTAGGGCTTCAGCCACAGTGCAGATCTCAGCATAGTGCCGCCGGAGACCATCAGCCAAGTCACGCTCGCGTTCCTCTATGCTCTGGCCGGGCGCAGCACTGCGGAGGTCGCGGTCACGAAGAAAGGGCACAGCACAGACTATGGCTTCCGGCTCGTCCTGCTGGTTGTGCAGGAGCAGCACTTCATCCGCAGGCGTAGCCGCTTTGGCCGCAATGACGTGGATGTTCAGGGCGCGAAGCAGTTCTTTAGGCGCGCTGAGGAAGGAGGGGGAATCGTGGTTGCCTGCGGTCACTACCAAGTGGCGACAGGGCGAGGCAGCCATCTGGCAGAGGAAATTGTAGTAGAGCTGCTGGGTCTTAGCACCAGGCGTGGTGGTGTCGAAGATGTCACCAGCGGCCAGCAGGATGTCCACCTCATGATGGACAGCGGTTTCATACAGCCAGTTGAGCAAGGCGGCAAACTCCTTGTGCCGCTGCCGCCCGTGCAGCATTCGGCCCAAGTGCCAGTCAGAGGTGTGAAGAATGCGGAGAGGTTTGGTCATCAACGTGCTTTTGCTCTGGTAAGTATTCTACGTGACTACAGAATGAATGTAGCAGCCAAAGTAGGACTACGGCAGGACTTTGTCAAGAAAAAGATCCTCCAAGAGCACCTTCCCGTGTCCTGATGATTGAGCCTCCCTGCTTCTCGTAGAAAAACATCAAGGGTGCTTTTTATAAAACCATTCCCGATGTCATAGTACGACCATTCCCGATGTCATAGTACGACCACGCTCGATGTCATAGTACGACCACGCTCGATGTTTTTTCTGAGATCGAGGGAGGTCTTGGTACGAGATCGAGTGAGGTTATCTGACGAGATCGAGCGAGGTTTTTTTATGAGCACGAGAGTGCTTTCAAGAACCGCTACAGGAGAGTGACTGATCTCCGCCCAGTCGCTCCCCGTGTTTCGCCCCCGCTTTATGCTGAAGAAAAGACAACGACCTTGCGGGCTTTACCGAACGTTCTTGGAGGTATTTGGACTGCTTTGTGACACTCGGACAAGGAAGCGCATCCGTAGTTTGTGCAGCGGCGTGATCAGCGGGGACAAGAGAACCTTGAGGATGCCGCTGCGCAGGGTGCTACTTTTGCGGAGCAGGTCGAATAGCTCGATAGGAAGGTGTTTGAGGCGGTCTTTGAGAACAGGTTCTTTGAGAGCAACATGGTAATCTGGGTTCGGCAGGCCGCGTTTATGCCTTTTTGCCATCTGGATTGCTGCCCGGCTCCGCTTGCCTCTGACCATAGCTAAGGTTCTGGCCGAAATCTTTTCAGCAGGCAATGGATGAAGAACAACCGCTCCGGCCTGCTCCGCAGCCCGTAAAATATCCATTCCCTTAGTGGTGCGCTGCAATACTTGGGTGCAGTGTTCCATCTTACTGAATTCATCTGCGTAATCAAAGGCCCAGAAATCGCCGAAGCTGAGATCAGCCAGCTCAGAGGTGCCATCAATGCAGAGGCGGCAGCGTTCCGTGCCGAAGAGACGAAACATCACATTGACCACCGTGCCGTAGGCTTCGCCGGGATGCAGCGGTAGAGCAGTTCCTTCTTTTTTGCGAACAAACATGCCGCCCGGCCAGCCGCCGCCTCGGAATTCAAAGCGAGCCACGTCCTCTCGGCGAATGCCCTTTGTTTGCAAAGCCTCCTGCCAAGCGTCCCCGCTCATGGTGCAAGAACAGCAGAGGCCGAAGATGACTGCTATTTTCTCAAACAGCTTTGGATCAACATGCGCCAGCTTGCGCAGACCATGAATTTGGCAGGGTAGCGCGGTGATAGCAAAGCGACCTTTTCTGGTTCTGATTTCACGTAGCACCGCCATTGAGGGCGTGACACAGTATTTTGACTTGGCGGCGTTGCAGATTTCTGCTGGCGACGTTGCCAAAACGCCTCTTGTTAGATGCAGCCGGTTTGGGTCTGGATCAGCTTCCACCACAATTGCGCCGTCAATTTGGCCAACTGAGAGGAGAAAAAGGAGCAAGGCGGTGATCAGCCCACCGCTGGTGCCAGCCCAGCGCGTCTCCGAATCTGCGGCGTGGGCAACATAGGCGGACTCAATGTGACCAAGCGGGCTGCGCTCGTCTTCTTTGCCGGACAGCTCTTGGGCAAGATTGGGCAGGTTGACATCCGCTCCTGGACAGCATTCAACGCAGAAGCCGCACGACTTGCATCGTCCGCTCAGAATTTTGCTGATCAAACGCAATGGCATTGGCAGGACAAACACCAGCGCAGATGCCGCAACGGGTGCAGAGACCTTGACGGATTACCTTCTCCGCCAGTAAATTAAAATCATTGCGCATTATTGATTGTCAGTTTGACGGCTGCCGATCACCTTGGCAGGAACCCCAGCAACAATGGCGAAAGGCGGAATATCTTTTGTTACCACAGCGTTGGCTCCGACCACTGCGCCGTCGCCGATCCGAACCCCGTCATTGACTACTGCATGGGCACCGATCCAGACATCGCGGCCAATGACGATGCCGCCTCGATCAACCAAAGGCTGCTCGGCAATTGGCCTGCCGGGATCGCTGAAGTCGTGCTGGATGCCGCCGATGTAGCAGTTGCCGCCAAACAGCGAATGCTCGCCAACAATGAGCTGCGAGGCAGTGCCGAGATAGCAGAATGCGCCGATGCTCACGTTGTCAGCCAGCAGAATTTCGCCGCCCCGCGCCCGCACTTGACTGTAACGGCCAATCAGCACATTGCTGCCAAGGCAGATGCTCTGCTCCGCTTCGCCCCGAAAGCTGAGAAACACATGCTCGTCCAGCATCACGTTGTCACCAAGAAAAATACGGTGCGGCCCACGCAGGGCGAGATGATGGCCAAAGACCGGATTCTTGCCTGCTGCGCCGAACAGGGCTGGATAAAAGAACCGCCGCAGTCCCAAGCCTAGTAGTCCCGGTAGCGGGCCGAGCAGCAGGGTCAGCAGCTCATGGCGGAGCAGCGGGAGCAGGCCGCGCTGACCGATGACAGTGTCCTGATATTTTTGCAGGGCTGATGTCCGCTGATCCTGCATCACCTCGTGGAAGCGGTATTTCTGATGCTGGCTGCTCATTGCGCCGCTCCGCCGCTATTTCCTGCTTCTGCTCGTAATCTGCCCAAATGCAGCAAGCCGCCTGCAATGCCATAAAGGATGTTTTTGAACCGCATGAGCAGGGCTGTAGATATTGCCAAGGCTGCGCTGTAGCCGAAAACAGGAAAGAAGAACGTGAAGGCCGCCTCCATCAGGCCGATGCCGCCAACAGACACTGGCAGGTTCATTACCAGCATGATGGCAGGCACTGCGAGCAGCATGGAGAAGAAACGCACATCCGGGAAAAAAGCTAAGGCCGTGCCCCAGACATTAACCACCGCCATAAAATAAAACAGGCAAGAAATAGCGAAAACCTGCGCAAGCACCATCTTGTTGTCTTTGTATTCTCTGACCGCATCTTGGATACGGCTGAGTTTGACCAGCAGGACGGCCGCAAAGTGGAAACGATTGCCGAGCAGCCGGGAGAGCAAGGGCAGGATGCGCTGGTCAAGGATCAGCCAGAAGATGACGAGATTCATCACCGCAAGAAACAGGACTCCTGCGCTCAAAATAGGCAATTGGTAGTCATGCGCCAGCACAGCGACGGTTGAGACAAAAATCAGCGTGGTCATGCCGGAAAGCCGCTCCACCAGCACCGAGGCCAAGGCTTCATATTTTTCCCCAGAATGACGGCTGAGTTCCCAGACCCGCACCACGTCGCCGCCCATTGAACTGGGCAGGAACATGTTGAAAAAACGACCGATGAAATAAAATTGCACCAGCCGGGCCAAACTGACCTCGATACCTTTGCTGTGCAGTAACACCTGCCATTTCCAAGAACTGATCACGGTCAGCAGGACACCAACAGCAATCGAAAAGGCGAGCCAGAACAGATTGACCTGACTCAAGGTATGCAGCAGGCTGTCTCGGCCTGCCGCGCTGTCCAGCCCGCTTTTCCAGACAACATAGGCCAGCAGCAGCACGCTGACAGCGATTTTGATGAAAAAAAAGCGGGATTTTTTTTCCCGCTGGGTTGATATGTTTTTCATCGCCGCAGGTGCTGCTTGAGCAGGGCGGCAGTGCTGCGAGCCTTTTCTTTTTCCGCAGGCACGAGTTGCTCCAGCTCTTTTTTAGTTGCAACGCGCTCATTCCAAGCCTTGCTGATCATTGCCGCCAAACTGTCGGCAGTGAGTTCTGCAAATGGCAGCAGCCAGTCGCCTTGACCGACAGTGCGGAGAAAGCCTGCGCTTTTCGGATAGGAAACAATGCCGATCATTGGCGTGTGCATGGCGGCGCAGAAAATCAGACTGTGAGTGCGCAGACCAGAATGCAGCTCCACTCGGCCGAGCAGGGAGGCGATTTCTTCGTAGGTGTAATCGGCATTGGAAATAATCTTTACCCGCTCTTGCCGGGCGATCTTAGCCACGCACTGCTGCGTGATCTTGCTGTCCATCACTTGGGTGACGAAAAAAATCACGTCCACGCCTAGCTCGTCCATCACCCGGTCAGCAGCCCCGGCAATTGCAGTGCAGAAGCCTTCTCTGGTGAAGCTGCCGCCTTTGCTCCAGTTGTCGATGTAGGAGTTGACGTTGAAGCCAATGGTGCCTTTTTCGTTGCTGAACAGCCGCTCCTTGGCAATGATCGCCTCCATCCGTTCCTGCGGCGGGGCAACAGTATTCAGGGCGCAGTCAGCATGAACGTGCAGATTCGGGCAAGGCAGGGCAAGCTGTTCCAGCAGCTCCTTGGTGTTTTGATCGCGGATGACTGCCAGCTCTGTTGCCGCCAGCACCTTGGCCAAGGCTTTTTTGCCTGCTGGCCGGTCAATCGGCCCGACTGAGGCATTGTAGAGCACCAGAGGAATCCCCTTTTTTTTGCAGAAAGGCGCGAACAGGGCCACAGAAGAGAGATAATTGAAGAGCGGATTATATAAGTTGCGGTCAAAGAGAATGTTGTCGCAGATCAGCACCACATCAGCAGTGGTCATGGCCTTATATAATGGCCAACCGAGATTTTTGATACAGCCATTCCACGGCAGCAGTCCAATCGGCTTTACCTTGAATTGGCCGAAATGCCTTCGGATGAAACGAGGATTAGTGGTCGGAACAAGGAATTCAGCCTGAGGCAGCTCCGCCGAAACATCGCGCAGAAGATTGCCGAGAATGGCATTGTCTCCGGCATTGCGGCCTGAGTTGTTGCCGAGTATGGTGATGGTGGTCATAGCCTTTTAAAGGTTTTTCAAGATCTTGTTACAGCCAATTTTGCTGCTGATACCATTGCGCAGCTTCAGTGAGGGTGCTTTCGTTGCTGTGTCGGAAACGGTAGTTTAGCAGTCTGTGCAACTTGGCGGTACAGAACTGGCGGTCTTTATCGTAAAAGGCGACCCGGCGGCGGTAGAGCGGCGGTCGGAGGCCAAAGGGCGCGCAGACGGCCTCGCAGAAGTCAGCGGCAAGATAGAAGGGCCAAATCGGCAGCCGAACAACTAAAGCCCGACGGTTCAAGGCATTGGCAATGGTCTGGCCCATTTCGATAATAGAGAGCGGCTCGGTATTGGCAGCAATCAGCACCTCGCCCTGCGTCTGCTCTGCGACAGCGGCCAGCAGGATGATTTCGGTCAGATCATCCACATGAATGAGCTGAAAACGGCCTTTGCCCTTGCCCAGCATCAGAATCAAACCTTTGCTGACTAGCCGAAACATTTTGAGCATTCTTTCTTCACTAGGGCCAAAGATGGCAACCGGCCGGATGACGGAGCAAGGCAGGTCGCTGGCAGTCAGCCATTGCTCCGTCTCCAGCTTGGTGCGCTGATATACATCGCTTGGACTGAAACGGTACTGCTCGTCCGCAGGCTGCTCGCCAGGTATATGGCCATGTACCCCGACCGTGGAGGTATAGAGAAAACGTTTAAACTCAGGCCGCCCCTGCACAGCCTTGGCCATGAGCTGGGCCGGATAAAGATGGACGTGGCGGCAATCCTCCTCTGTGGCCTCTCCTGCCCGGAAAGCAGTGGCTAAATGAAAAATGTACTCCACTCCGCTAGCAGCCTGACTGATGAGTGCAGAATCAGCGATATCCCCACGGAACCAAGTGATACCCAAACCGTCTAGCTCGCCAGTTTTTGACGAAGGACGGGCAATGGCACTGATTTTTGCCCCGGCAGCAGCCAGCTTTTTGGTTAAAATCCTGCCAGTGAAGCCGGTGGCTCCGGTGATCAGCACCTTGGCATCTTGGAACTGCTCATGCGTCATTTTGTTGCAATCTCATAAAAAGGAAGGCTGCTACCTAGAATTTACGGCATTATAGCGCAGCCGCCGGAGCACTTCAAGCAAAGAGGAACAGCGGCCTATGTTTGCCCTTGAGACATTCCCCTTGCCGGACCTTGAGCAGGCTACCGTCCAACTTGAACTCTCTTTTGCAATCGGGTATTATCCCTCACCATTTACATTCACCCCAGCCATAGGACTGCGCCGCATGAACCGAATCGTGGATGAGGGCCGCAGTTTCCTGTGGAATCTGGACAAGCAATACGACATCATTCAGATGTACAGCAATCACACCTCCAGCAGAATCGTCATTGGCGGCATAGCCAGTGTGATTATCTCCATTTATCTCGGATTCAACCTCACCCTGCTCACCGCTGCCCTGATCTATGCGCTGGCCCTTGCTTTCTTTATGCGGATGCGGCAGGTGCAGGAGGCAATTGTCTGATGATACTGCGCTTCCTTAGCCTGCTGCGGCAGCAGGCGGGCTTGCTTATCCTGCTTTTTGGTTCCGCTGTGGTCTATCATCATCTTTTTCTCAGCCGGGCCTATATCGAATTTGAATACACGACCGACCATGACACCGCCATCCAGATGCTCTGGGCCGGTGAGGGAGAGCAGTTTTCCCATAGCTGCATGGCCGTCTCGCCGCTGCCAAAAAACACCGGGCGAACCGGTTTCTTTCTTGGCAGTCTAAGAACCATGCGTTCCTTCCGTCTTGATCCTATGGGGAAGGAAAGCGGGACCGTGAGCTTCCGCCGGATCACCATCACCCAGCCGGGCTGGAAGCCTTTGATCTTTGCCTCTCCAGCTGATTTTGCCCGCTTCCGCATTGGCAAGAATGTTTCCGAGTCCTCTTTTGCTGCGGGCTGGGGCTGGGTGGTGCGTTCCGACAGCGGCGATCCTGATCTCTATTTGGATCATTTTGAACCGCCGTCTCGCGATTTTTCCAGTCTCGCCAAAGAACTGGGACGTTTTCTCGTGCTCGCGCTCCTTTTGCACCTGCTGCTGCAAGGGTTCGCGCCGCTGACACAAGACTTCCGCTATGTTCCCCTGCTGCTCTTCGGGGTGCTGCTGCTGACCGCTGTGCTGGCGGTAAAGACGAATTCAGGCAGCCATCCCGATGAACAGGTACATGAAGCGGCGGCGGTGTACTATGAGCAGCATTGGCTGATGCCAGCTGCGGAATCGCCGGTGATTGCCGCCAGCTACAGCGGCTACGGCGTTTCCCGACTGAACTCGCGAGAAATAGCCTATTTCCTGATTGGCAAGTTTTCCCAGCTAACAGAGATATTCCGCCTTCCTTCCTTCCAGCGTCAACGCCTCTTTAACGTGACCCTGCTTGCCTTCCTCGTCCTGCTGACGATCAATTCTTCAACCGCCCGGCTCCTGCTCCTGCCTTTTCTCATGACTCCGCAGGGCTGGTATTTATTCGGCTATTGCAACTCCGATGCCTTCGCCCTCTTCATCACCCTGCTTGCTGCGCAGCAGCTCGCCGAACCGAAATCGCTGTTCAACCGTCTGCTTGCAGACCAAGCAGCGGGATGGTCGGCTTTTATCCGGCTGGGGCTGCTTGCAGGACTGTTTCTGCTAATTAAGAAAAACTTTTACATTTTCATTCCTTTCGCAGCACTTTGCCTCTTAGTGGAATTCGTTTTCCGGCAAAGAAAGTTCTCTTGGCAAGAGTTGCGCCGCATCGCAGCTCTTGCTGGAATCGGCATGGCCATTTTCAGCATCCGCGCCGGATTGGATATGTATGTCAACGGCTGGGATAAGGCAGCAAAAATTCAGCAGCTCCGGGAGGAACGGGCCGAGCGGGCCTACAAGCCCAGCACTGAGCTGGCCAAACAGCATCCGCATCTCAATCTGAAGGGGCGGGGAGTGACTCTAAAAGATCTACTCGGCGACAAATACCGCTGGGGCGGCAAAGTGCTGCGGAGTTTTTACGGGGTTTATGGCTACGCCAGCGTGGCGGCTAGCAAAAGCTACTTTGATCTGATGACCAACTGCGGCTGGATTTTTCTCGTTTTTATGTATCTGACCGTACTATTGCGGGGCGGCTGGTCTGAACGGCTACTCCTCATCAATCTGACGTGCTGCTGCCTTGCTCTGATCAGCGGCGGCATTTGGGCTTCTTGGACGAAAGATTTCCAGCCGCAGGGCCGCTACATGCTGCCTATACTGCCCATGCTCGGCCTGCTGCTGGTGAAAACGCAGCCGCTTTTCCCGCCGCTCCTCCTGCGCGCCCTCTTCACCCTGATGTTCCTGCTATCGTTAGGCAACTTCCTCTTTGTCGCCTTAGCCTCGCCGTTGCTGTAGGTGTCAAGCCCCGTATGATAATATACCGAAAAGGAGCTGGCCGTTGTTTCGAGCTTGGGAACGGATCAGCAAGATATTGTCAGAACAAGAACAGCCCGGTTTGTCATCATGAACATCACACTACATAAAAGAGCGCGGACGACACCTGCAATCCGTCGGGAAATTCAGCAATCTGAACTTTCTGAACGGAAACTCGCTGTTCAATACGGCATCAGCAGGGACACGGTCCGCAAGTGGAAACGGCGCGATACGGTTGAGGATTATTCGCACACTCCGCATAATTTGAACACGAGTCTCACGCCTTCCCAAGAGGCGGTCGTCATTGAGCTGCGGACGGCTCTGCTGCTCCCCATAGACGATCTCCTTGTTGTTACGCAGAAATTCTTATGTCCATCCATGTTACGCTCCGCTCTTGACCGTTGCTTGAGGCGGCACGGAATTTCAAACCTGAAGAAGCTGTTCCCTGAAGAGGAAAAACAGGAAAAGCCGCTGAAAACATTCAAGGATTACAAGCCAAGCTTCGTTCATGCCGATATAAAATACCTC
>JAPEVH010000068.1 GCA_026645415.1 Candidatus Electronema sp. | reverse complement strand
GACAAAGATTATCGGCATTAGTCAGGAAGACATTATCCTTTTCGAGAAGTATAGAAAATTTAACTGCATCTGTTTGGAGATTCATTAACCATTACAATGATAGTATTTTATTTCATTGATCACTCATAAAGCACTATCACCTATCAATCCCATTAGTTTCGCAATCAAGTCAAGTGCTGAGTACAACCGGACTCTACTGAAGAAAAATCAAGCTATGTGATTTTTCCTAAACTTAATGCTGTTTTCTGATTAATCCTTTGTATTCTTTTTGCAAGCAACCTTGTTAAAAACAAAATATAATGTGGTTTTTCTTTGATCGCTTGTATAAATTCAATTTTCGATATTTCAATAAGTCGCCCTTTTGTTTGTGCCTGTATAGTTGCGCTCCGATGATTATTCAGGAGAAAGGACATTTCTCCCATGAAAATATCATCTGAGTTAAGACATGAGACAACCTTGTTATCTACAACAACATCATAACGACCACTTACAATATAATAGAGATAGCTGCTCGGCTCTCCTTGATGGAAGATAATTTCTCCTTTAGTTATCTTCCGAGAATCCATATTTACAAACAAACAAGGAAGAAGATCAGATTCGTTTTGATTAAAGGGAAATTCAAAAGTAACAGAGTTTCCTTTGTCGTTATAAGTTAAATTACGAGTTATACTCTTTGTTATAATGATACCACGTCCGTTTGGTATATCTAGTGATGATTCAATAACAGCATTCCAGCTAAAACCATCTCCTTCATCAGTAATATGAAACTCTGCTATAAGGGGATTTATATTGTATTCAAATAATACCCGTTTCTTTCTGATCTCTGGGTCGCGTACGCGCCGTCGGATTAAGTCATCTATTGCCTTTCCATTTATTAACCATTCAGTTTTTTCCTCAAAGCTAATGTTGCAATTTCCATGTTCAACAGCATTAAGTAACATTTCAGTTAGTGCTATCTGCAAATCCATCTTTTTTGTTTTGCTTATCTTTCTTGCGTTAAACAAAAAATTACAGATAATATTTGTATAGCATTGAACCTCTAAAGGTTCATTTCTTAGTCTAAATGAACCGGAAATATATTCTATAATATCCATGCTCAGACCACGCTGAAACAGGATACGCCGGTTATTACGGATTATAGACATAATTGTTGTTAAAGACTGTTTGATCTGCTTTCTGTCTATAATAACAATTATATTTACACCTTCCCCTTGAATTTTTTCAATCTTTTTTGTATCATTATTGTTTTCTGATATGGCAATTATCCCACTATGTAGTAACCATGGATCTTCCATGATTGCTTCAAGCATAACAAAGCTATCAATGCCTTCATCAGAAAAATTTATAAAAATTAGCTCTGGCAGCTCAAAACACATATAATGAGCAGCTTCATAAGGATTATCAATGCAGAAAACTTTGTCATCACAATCTTGCGATCCAATATTTTCAGATATTAAATCAAACAACTCGCTATTTGTTGTAACAACACAATAATCAGACATTATCTTACACTTAACTGTTCGTTAGAGATGTAAAAAATAGTTACCTATGAGGCGGCAGCAACATCGAACTTATCAAGCCGTTGCCATGTTTCTATCCTGTATGGTACTGGCCCAGAAATTTTTTCTGTTTTAGTAAGCTGGAAGGGTGGAGAAGTAAAAGATGGAAAGAATACATCGCCGGGAACTGCCTGATCGAGGCGAGAGAGCAGCAGCGTGTCTGCCTGTGCTAGGGCGAGACGAAATATTTGCTCTCCGCCAATAATAAACAGCTTGGCCGCTTGCCTGCTTTGGGCAATTGCAATGCCTTCAGGCAGCGAATACACAACTTCGCCGCCCTCAGCCTTGAAATTCATATTTCGTGTCACCACAATGCTGTGTCGTCCAGGCAAGGCACGACCTATCGAATCCCACGTTTTGCGACCCATAAGAAGGCAATGGCCCCATGTAGTTTCCTTAAAGCGCGCCTGTTCGCCTGGTATATGCCACGGAATGGCGTTATCACAGCCAATGACTCCGTTAGCAGCTACAGCGGCTATCAGAATTAACTCCATGAGATTATTCGTCGTAACTACTGTCTCCGTCATCCGGCAGTACCATATCTTCTGGATATTCAGCTAAGACGGCTGCACCTGTCGGTAACGCACAGTTCTGGCGCACTTTTTGATCAATTTCTAGGAGCATCTCAGGATGCTCCTTTAAGAAGAGCTTCGAGTTCTCACGGCCTTGGCCAATGCGTTCATCATTATAAGAATACCAAGACCCACTCTTATCAACGATTTTCCGGTCCACAGCTAGATCAAGCAAATCGCCGGTTCGAGAAATGCCTTCGCCATAAATAATATCAAACTCCGCTTCTCTAAATGGCGGCGCAACTTTATTTTTCACAACCTTGATTTTGGTGCGGTTGCCGATTACCTCCTGTCCATCCTTGATCTGACCGATACGGCGAATATCAAGGCGCACCGAGCTGTAGAACTTGAGCGCATTGCCACCGGTGGTGGTTTCTGGGCTGCCGAACATCACGCCGATTTTCATACGGATTTGGTTGATAAAGATCAGAACGGTGTTGGTTTTCTGGATTACGCTAGTGAATTTACGCATGGCCTGAGACATCAGGCGTGCTTGCAGGCCAACATGCAGATCACCAACATTGCCGTCAATCTCTGCCTTGGGCACCAAAGCAGCTACCGAGTCCACAACAATCACATCCAAGCCACCGCTGCGCATGAGGATCTCGCAAATTTCCAAGGCTTGCTCGCCAAAATCAGGTTGCGAAACAAGCAGGTTATCCACATCAACGCCCAAATTTTCCGCGTATGTGGTATCAAGGGCGTGTTCTGCATCGATAAAGGCAGCATTACCGCCGGCGCGTTGGGCTTCAGCAATGACATGCAAAGCAAGCGTGGTTTTACCGCTTGACTCTGGTCCATAGATTTCTGTGACACGACCACGCGGCAGGCCACCTACGCCCAAGGCTAAATCAATACCCAAAGTACCTGTAGTGATGACCGGGATATTGAGCCGTTCATGCGCGCCCAAACGCATGATCGACCCTTTGCCGAACTGCCGGTGTATCTGGCTAATCGCGCTATCAACGCTTTTCAGTCTGCCTTCTGCCTGTTTGTCCTGTGATGCGGCCATTACATTCTCCTTAAATGTGTCGATCTGATACAAGGATACGATAGAAAAATGAACACCCTGTACCATTGGCACAGGGTGTTTGCAGGATCATCTCTGAATCAAATGGTAAAAAAAATATCAGAGCACGTTGGACTCAATTGCTGTTTTTTTGTACATATCCTTTTTACATTTTGTAAGGATCTTTCAAGAAACAGCATTATTACATGTTATCTGTTGAAGAGTAAATTTCTACCTTCTCTGCGCAGACCAAAGATTCCTTCAGGTTTGCTACTAAAGGCTGGGTTGTATCCACTGCCACTTTTTTTGCCATTGCTCGGTGCATTTAAGAAAATTTGTTTTTGTGGTGCTATAGGAGGGCTATTTTTTGCGCTCTCAGCTGTTTTGTTCATAAACAAAGACAGATCAGCAAGTTCACCAATTTCTGCCTCTCGGCAACAGGCAACAAAACGGCAACAGGCAGAAAAATAGCTTTTCTTGCGCAGCCACGCGGTCCATACGCCATTGGCTGCCCCTTCCCAAAAAGCAGGACTGTTGACAAACAGCGTTGTGATAGTATCCAAGGTCATTCGTGTAAGATTCAGACGACAGGAGAATGCCTCGTCAAGTCCTGCCCGTACAGCTTTCATTACCTGATGATGCCCTGCACCTTTAATATCTTCTTGGCTTAGGCTAAAGCGTCGCTTGACCCACGGAAAGAGTGGCAAAGCGAAGAGTAAGGCTTCATCAAGCTTTATCGTACCACTTTTGCGGCCTTCAGCAACAATCCGATCGAGTACGCTCAAGAGGGCCAGCAACTCTTCTCTGATCGTTTCCCCTTCACTATTGGTGAGCAGTTCTTCATAAAAGGGAAAAAGCAGATAAAACAAACCAGTCTGGATTGCCAACTCTGTCCAAGCTCGGCTGGCTCCGCCTTGTAAGTCTTTGAGGAGTTCATCCCTAATTCGAGAAACTGGACAAAGTTCTAGTTTCTCACGATGGCGGATAATGGCCTGCCACGTTGCCTCATCAATCCTAAAATCAGCCCGCGCAGCATGACGAACAGCCCGGAGCATTCGCACTGGATCACGAGTAATTCGGCGATCAGGATCACCAACGAGCCGGATAATGCCATCTTTTAGATCTTGAACTCCGCCGACATAATCAATCACCGTTTTGTTTTCTACTTCATAAAACAGGGAGTTGATCGTTAAATCCCGCCGGAAAGCATCTTCCTCCAAGGTGCCAAAGGTATTGTTGGCAGGGAGCACTTCATTCGCTTCGCCGTCCTCATCATATTCGCTTTGCGAGCGGAGAGTGGATACTTCAATAATCTTATTATCGCGAAAAAAGACCTGCACGAGACGAAAACGGCGACCTATGGTGCGAGAATTACGGAAGAGTTTACGAATCTGCCCAGGCCGAGCATTTGTAGAAATATCAAAGTCTTTTGGCTTCTTACCAAGGTAAAGATCGCGTACCCCGCCGCCAACCAAATACCCTGCATAGCCAGCATCTTTCAGACGATACAGTACCATAAGTGCATCTTGGTCTATATCCTCTTCCCGTACCGGGTGTTCTGCGCTTGAAAGAATTACGCCATTACGACCAGAAGTCGTATTGTTCAAATTTTCACTCATGACGACCACCTAACTACTTTCCCTCTTCTTTATAGACAGATTCAGCATCACGGACAAATTGACGAAAGATCTCTTGTACTGGCAAGATTTCTTTCATTTTATATGCATTAGCACCGCTGAATACGAGGCCATTATCTACATCACCTTGGCAGGAAGCCATGAGCCGTTCACTGATGCAGTATTTATAGTTGCATTTTTTCAAGCACTTGTATTTACACTCTTTAACTGCAATATCTTCGCCCCGTTCCATCCTTTCAATGAAAGGAGTACGAATGGCCCGACCTGTCATGCCGACTGGCGACTGGACATTGATAATATCCTCTTTCTGCGCTCGAAGATAGACATCTTTAAATTCCTGCGAAACAGAACATTCTTCACTGAGAACAAAGCGCGAAGCAATTTGCACCCCATCCGCGCCGTACTTATCCATGATCTCAGCCATGTCAAAGCCATCCGTGATACCGCCAGCAGCTATCAGTGGCACCTTCGTCACGACCTTGCGTACTTCTGGAAAGATTTCCCGCAGCGGCTTGTCAGTACCAAGATGACCACCTGCCTCAGCAGCTTCAACAATAATAGCAGCAGCTCCGAACTTTTCGGCTAATGTAGCGAAATCTGCTGAGGAGACAATCGAGATGATCGGTATTTTATGCTCTTTGCCAATTCTAAAGATATCTCTGGAAAAGCCAGCTCCGGTGATGATCATATCAACCCCGGCTTCAATTGACCCGATAACTAAATTATAAAAGTTCTTCATCGCGTACATAATATTGACTGCGATGATACCTTTGGTGGCTTCTTTGGCTCGACGGATATCCTCTTGCAGCTCTGCTACTGGAATGCCCGAACCGCCGATGGTGCCAATTCCGCCGCATTCTGCCACTGGCACCGCCAAGGCTGAGGTAGACACGCGAATAGACATGCCCCCTTGAATTAACGGTATTTTGGCTGTAAAGGAACCTATTGTGAGTTCAGGCAGTTTCATACTTTCTTTTTTACGTACTCTCAATTGGGGATAACCAAGCTGCGCCGGAAGTGTAAAGAATCTGCGTTCAATAATGCTACGCTGTGCATTCTTTGTCAAGCACCCTTCTGCTGGCAGCCATTGGTGAAGTTTTTTCATCTTACCATAATCCGGCGGCACAGGCTTGACTTTTCCTTGGTAGGCAGATAAGATTTTGCTCTTTCTTTATATAACCCAGTAGTATTGAATTCCCCCCTGATTCCCCAGAACTAAGCAGGAGTTTGCGTGAAGTTTCAGACCATTAACGGCTTTAAAGATATCCTGCCTGATGAGGCCGCGCTCTGGCAGCGGCTGGAGCAGACTGCCCGCAGCATCTTCCGGCGTTTCGGACTACAAGAAGTCCGGGTGCCAATTGTAGAAAGCACCGAGTTGTTTGCCCGCGCCATTGGCGAAGCCACGGATGTGGTGGAAAAAGAGATGTACACTTTTGCGGACAAGGGCTTGACTCTGCGGCCAGAGGCCACTGCTGGACTGATGCGGGCCTATATTGAGCATGGCCTGCATGTGCAGCAGCCCGTGCAGCGGCTTTTCACCATTGGCCCAATGTTCCGGCATGAACGTCCGCAAAAGGGGCGGCAACGTCAGTTTCATCAGATTGATGTGGAACTTATTGGGGCAAGTGAACCGGGCCTTGATGCAGAACTGATCGCAATGGCCCAGCTCTTGCTGGATGACCTCGGTCTGAAGGTCAGCTTGGAGATCAATTCGATTGGTTGCCCGCAATGTCGGCCTGCCTTTCGCCAAAAATTGGTTCAGCATCTCCATGACCAACAGGAACAACTCTGTGCGGACTGCCGCCGCCGCATCAATACCAATCCTCTCCGCACCTTAGACTGTAAAAACAGCCAGTGCCGGAGCTTGGTTCAGGATGCGCCCTCAATTGTAGACAACCTCTGCCAAGACTGTGCAACGCACTTTGCTGGGGTGCGCTGTGGCCTAGATACACTTGCTGTGCCCTATCAGCTCAATCGCTTCATGGTGCGCGGCTTGGATTACTACACCCGCACCACCTTTGAGTTTATTACTGCTGATCTGGGGGCGCAGGCGGCCGTGGCGGCCGGTGGTCGCTACGACGGCTTGGTTGAACAGCTTGGCGGGCCAAAGAACACACCAGGCATTGGCTTTGCCTTGGGCATGGAGCGGCTCATTCTCCTGCTGGAGCAACAACAAGCAGAGCAAGATATTGCTCGTGATCGGGCTGACCTCTTTGCTGCTGCGCTTGGCGACAAGGCTGTGGCTACCTGCGCACCTCTTGTGCATGAGCTGCGCAAGCACGGACTCTATGCGACAATGGACTACAGCAGCCGCAGTCTAAAAGCGCAGATGAAGCAGGCAGGCCGCGTCAAGGCTCGCTTTGCGCTGATTGTTGGTGAGCAAGAATTAGACAAGCAAGAAGCGGTGCTCCGCAATATGGACACCCAAGAGCAGACAGCGTTTTCCTTGCATGGAGCAAGCAAGGACGTAGCTGCCCGTTTAACGAAAATGCTCTAGCCAGCCTACCTTACCAGCACCCTGAGCTTGTCGAAGGGTGCTTCCTCTGGGTTGCGGCAAGCGTGCTTGCTCCGGTGATGCTGTGGACTAGGACTAAACCGCTTGCAAGGTATGGAGGATAGGGGTATCTTAGTGAATATTGGAGTTCTACAGAGACTGTAAAATCACTTATTAGCCCTGCTCATCATCACCAAGGAAGCATCACCATGAATAGAATGCCCGTTTCCTCCAGCAACCTTCGCGCCGTCGGTTATGACCCTGACACTCGCACCCTTGAGGTAGAGTTTCTGAATGGAGGGCTTTACAGCTACTCCGGCGTTCCTGCATCTGTTTATGCTGGCCTCATGTCGGCATCTTCTCATGGTTCGTACTTCAATGTGAACATCAAGAAAGCTAGCTATCCATTCAAGAAACTTCGTTGAGTGCATCGTCAATGGCTGCAACCGCTATGCTCCACGTTTCATTTGGCGCGGCTCCATCCGCTGCAATCAAGTCGTGCAGTAACGTAGATTGGTGAGAGCGCAGCAATCCTCAATATCTCTGTTCTCCCATTCTCACGCTCCTGCCTTGAAACAAAGTAAAACGTTGTCTTTCCACTCACTCTCCGCCTCTCTCCCTTGACACCCTGCCAAGCATTCTTATTGTTTCTCTTAACCGCAAGGGAAACAAGTCCCTGTTACAGCAACAAGAAAGAGGGAAGGAGACGCTATGCAGCTCGACAAATTCACCGTTAAGTCTCAGGAAGCCATTCAGACTGCCCACAACTTGGCCGCGCAGTTCGGCAATCAGGAGATGCAGGCCGAACACCTGCTCAAGGCCCTGCTGGAGCAGCCCGAAGGCGTGATTGTTCCGGTACTCCAGAAGATGGGCCAGACTCCTGCTGTTATCCTCAGCGAGAGCAGCCAGCTGATTGACAAGCTGCCCAAAGTCAGCGGCTCCGGCGCGGGCCAAGTTTATCCGTCCCAGAATTTCAGCAAGCTGCTTGACCAAGCCTTTAAAGAGGCTTCGGCCATGCAGGACGAGTACGTCAGCCAAGAGCATCTTTTCTTAGCCATCCTCAAAAGCGGTCACCTTGCCGCTGCCAAGATGCTGGCCCGGCTCGGCATCACGGCAGATAAGTTCCTGCAAGCATTGACCAGCATCCGGGGCAATCAGCGCGTGACAGACCAGTATCCTGAAGACAAATACCAGGCTTTGGAAAAATACGCCCGCAATCTCACCGACGTGGCCCGGCGTGGCAAGCTCGATCCGGTCATTGGCCGAGACGAGGAGGTGCGCCGGATCATTCAAGTACTCAGCCGCCGCACCAAGAACAACCCGGTGCTGATCGGTGAGCCGGGCGTGGGCAAGACCGCGATAGTCGAGGGGCTGGCCCAGCGCATTGTCAACGGCGACATCCCGGCCACCTTGCGCGGCAAGCAGGTCATCGCTCTTGATCTTGGCCTGCTGATCGCGGGTGCCAAGTACCGGGGCGAGTTTGAAGACCGACTCAAGGCCGTGCTGAAAGAGGTGGAGAAGAAGGCGGGCGAGGTGATCCTCTTTATTGATGAAATTCATACCCTGGTCGGCGCGGGCGCGGCGGAAGGCTCGATGGATGCCTCGAACATGCTCAAGCCCGCCTTGGCGCGGGGCGAGCTGCACTGCGTCGGCGCAACCACCTTGGATGAGTATCGCAAATACATTGAGAAAGACGCGGCTTTAGAACGCCGTTTCCAGCCGGTTTTGGTGCAGGAGCCGAGCGAGGAGGACACCATCGCCATTCTGCGCGGCATCAAGGAAAAGTACGAGGTGCATCACGGAGTTCGCATTCAGGATGCGGCTACCGTGGCTGCGGTTGTCCTTTCCAATCGCTACATCAGCGACCGTTTCCTGCCGGACAAGGCCATTGATCTGATTGATGAAGCGGCCTCCAAGCTGCGCATTGAGATTGACTCCATGCCCACTGAGATTGACGAGCTTGATCGCAAACGGATCAAGATGGAGATCGAGCAGGAGGCGTTGAAGAAGGAGAAGGACAAGGCTTCCCAAGAGCAGCTTGAACGGCTGAAGAAAGACCTAGCCGAGCTGAACGACAAGCTCAATGCTATGAAAGGCCAGTGGCAGCTGGAAAAGGATGTCATTCAGCGCATCGGGGCGATCAAGACCAAGATTGACGAGGCTCGCAGCGAGGAGCAGCGGGCGGAGCGGGCTGGTGACTTGAGTAAGGTCGCGGAGATTCGCTATGGCCGGATTGTTGCCTTGGAAAAGGAGATGGAGGCGGAGAACCGCAACTTGGCCGAAGTGCAGCAGGATCATCAGATGCTGAAAGAGGAGGTCACTGCCGAGGACGTTGCCGCAGTGGTCGCCAAGTGGACGGGCGTGCCGGTGGACAGGCTGCTGGAAGGTGAAAAGGAGAAGCTGGTTCATGCCGAGACAGCTCTGGCCCGGCGGGTGATCGGCCAGAAAGAGGCCATTACCTCGGTGGCTAATGCAGTGCGCCGCGCCCGTGCTGGCTTGCAAGACCCGGACAGGCCGCTCGGCTCCTTCATCTTCCTTGGCCCGACCGGCGTGGGCAAGACTGAGCTGGCCCGCAGCTTGGCGGATTTCCTCTTTGATTCCGAGCAGGCCATGATCCGCATTGACATGAGCGAGTACATGGAAAAGCATTCTGTGGCTCGGCTGATCGGCGCACCTCCCGGCTATGTTGGCTACGATGAAGGCGGAATGCTCACAGAAGCTGTGCGGCGACGGCCTTACTCGGTCATTCTCTTGGATGAGATTGAAAAGGCGCACCCAGACGTGTTCAATGTTCTGCTCCAAGTGCTGGATGACGGACGGATGACCGACGGCAAGGGCCGGACGGTTTCGTTCAAGAACACGATCATGATCATGACCTCCAATCTCGGCAGCCATATTATCATGGAGCTGGGCCAGAGCGACCCGGAGGCCATGCGACGGCAGGTCGATGAGCTGCTGCACCGCCAATTCCGCCCGGAATTCCTCAACCGGGTGGACGAAATCATCACCTTTCACGGCCTGCGCCGCGAGGACTTGATGCAGATTGTGGACATCCAAATTGCAAGAATGGCGAAACGGCTGGCCGACCGCAAGCTCTCTGTCGAGCTGACTGAGGCGGCCAAGCTCTTCCTTGTCGAGAGCGGCTATGATCCGGCATACGGTGCGCGGCCCTTGAAGCGGGCCATTCAGCGGCAGATTGAAGACCCGCTGGCTTTGGAGATATTAGAAGGTAGGTTCAGAGAGGGGGACAGGATTGTGGTGGATAAGGGGGAGGTGGGACTGGTGTTTGGGAAGTGAGTGTCTTGCAACAAGAAAGGCTTTTTATTCAGGAAAGCCTTTCTTGTCTATGGAAAACTCTCTCCATTTTTCAAGCAGTCAATAATTTCTTTTAGCATTGATCTTATCAATGGAAAATCAAATTTAAATGTAGATTTGATAGAATTTTCAAATTCTTCTGGTTTATTTTCAAATGCCGCGATCAAAAAAGCAAAAGGAATTAAAATTATTTCCAGTAACTTACAAAAAAATGCCATTGGAAGTGCGAGGCATGTCCACAGGATCAATCTGATAGCAAAAAGAGGAATTCTTAAAAAGAAACCAATTAAATACATTAAATCTTTCATATCGTTTTTTGGCACATTCTCTGGGTAGAGCCTATGGATTAGCTTGGCTTGCACAAACAATCACAAGCTGATTTCTCTAAATTTAATTCATTGCGCTGAACTGAGCAAGCGTTTTCTATTTTTAGTTACCATGTTGATATATTTTCCTTTTTTGAGTTCAGCGGCAGATTGAAGACCCGCTGGCTTTGGAGCTGCTGAAGGGGAGGTTCAGCGAGGGGGAAGAAGGGAGGTTGGTTTTCAGGAAATAAGACTGGCTGTTTTATCTCACTCGAACAGGGGACAGGCTTTGGTCTTCCCCTGTTTTTTCAGCAGACTGGAATTCTTCTCCTCTAAGAGGAGAGCAAATTCGATATCGCAATGCTCTGTAGCGAACAATGCCACGCCGTGGCAAATCAGCCTTGACGGGGCAAGCTGCTTTTTTGCCCCATTTCAAAAACGGCACTGCAAAACGGAGATTCTTCGGAGCAAGGTCAAGATACCGCTCAATCAGTTCCCAGCGTTCGGATTCATCTGTAAAAATATCTTGTTCGATCAGCAGCCGAGCATAAGCATGATGACTGTTGCCGCGCTCAAGCTGGGCACTAATCATCGCCTTTTTCTGTGCCGCTGGCCATTCCTCCGGCATGTCACAACAGATACGGTACAGCAGCATGGAAGAGGAATAAACATCCGCTTCCTGAATCAGAAACTCCGCATCACTATGCCAGCAATTTTCTGCGTGATGCTGCTTGGCATTGTCCGCTTCCAGCAGCTTGTCGGCAAACTCATCCTTGATGAAGCCGATAAGATATTCCGCATCTTCTCTCTTGTTTGTCGGATCACGGTAACTGTGCAGATAGTAATTGAGCGGTTCCATCAGCTCTGCGGAGGGCGCAAGCGGCTTGCCTTCGTTGTGGCGTTCCGCCAGCTTCCGCAGAGCCTTTCTGCTCAAATTCAGATGAAATTTGACATAGAAATAAGCCATCGTGCTGACCGCTGCGGCCAGCCTTTTCTTGTAGTTATCCTGCCAGAGCTTGTCCAAATCGCTCTGAATGATCTCTTCAAAAACGCCTTCCACGTTCTGCCCTTCAAGAACCTGCTTCTCCCGCATCAAAACAAAGAGCAGATGAAAGGGTTTGGTCCGCGCCAAATTGGAGCTGTGCAGCTCTTGAGCGGCTACTGTCCATGCGGAATCAGCCAGCTTTTCCGCAGCCTTGTCCAAAAGCAGCAGGTTGTCCTGCTCCAGCCTGCTGCGCTTGTCCAGATCAAAACGGCTGCTGCCGCCGTCCTGAAGGAGCTTGGCGGGCAGCTCGTCGCTGTTCCAGTTCCGGGCCGTGAGGATAAACTTGATCTGCCTGCCTGCGCCGCTTCGGTACAGCTGCCCGAACCACGCCTGAAAATCCTTGCGCTCATCGTCCTGCAAGGCCATAGTCCAGTCATCAAGGAGAACAAGCGACGGCTTATCGGATTCCAGCAGCTTTTCTTCAGCCGCAGCGCGGTCTTGCAGCACGTCTTCCGCGCTGTCCACCCACCAGACAGCGAATTCCTCAGCCAAGGTCGCGCCCAGCCGCCGCAGCAGAATGGACTTGCCCATGCCGCCGCTGCCGAACAGCAGGCCAATCAGCGGCGCGGAACCGCTGACCGCCCGCCGCACGTGCGCCAGCACCTCTGGAAAAAGACTCTGCTCCGACAGCAAATCATTGGCAAGGCCCCACCATTGCACATCCGGCGTAGCTCTGTAAAAATGCGCCGGAATGAAATTCGGCCCGGTCTTGCGCCGCTCGGCAGCAAGAAAGGCTTGATTGATCCGCTGAAGGCCGAAGACTGGCTCGATCAGCATATCCGCCGGAATGTCCGCCAGCACGATTTGTTTCCACTGTTTAGATACAGCAATGATGTTCGGGACTTTTTTCGTATGGCTGCGGTTATGCTCATCCACCTTGTTCTGCAAATATTCTTGCAAAGAATTCAAGGTGATCTGGGAATTGCTGGCGAGCAGACCAAGGTCTTCAGTCAAGGCGTTGTGCAGGTGATAGCTGAAAAATCCTGCTTGCAGTTCTTTGAATTCAAGAGCCTGTTCAGACACTTCAGCAGCAGCGACGACAGCGTGGTTGTCTTGAGACGTGAATTCGGCGACAGAAAATGATTTTCCTGCACGGCAGCAGTCAAGAATGATCAGCTTTGTTTCAATATCAGTGTTCTTGAATGCGCTGCTGATGTCCGCAATGCTCAGGCAGGTTTGCAGCGGATGACGTGCAGGATCGTATCCATCTAACGCCAGATACAATTCACGCTGAGGAGAAGGAATGCCGTGGCCAGCAAAGTAAAACAGCAGTGTGTCTTCCGGTCTGCTGTCAGTAATGAACTTCCTCAGACGGGCGGAGATTGAATTGCTGTCTTCCTCCGGCGGCGGAATGCGCGGCTTCGGCAATTCATAGCCCAGCTTTTCCAGCGCGTCGGCAATCCGCTCCGCATCTGCCCGCGCAAATTGCAGATGATAATCCGCCCCGACAACAAAGGCCCGGAAGCTCATGGCTATTGCAACTCCTTATGGGAAGAGCCGAAGCAGAGCTGAAAAACATTGCCTCCCTGCGGGTCTTTCAGCTCAAACTGAAGGCCCACTGTGGAGTCCTCCGCCCTCGGCTCCAGCAAAACAGGCGTTTCCTCAAACTCATACAGCGGCTCGCCGTCCTTGCCGAAGACCACTTCGCCTTTGGCATCACGCACTGTTGTCCAGCGGCTGATGGTGGAGG
>JAPEVH010000067.1 GCA_026645415.1 Candidatus Electronema sp. | reverse complement strand
GTTATTGAACAAAAATTACCACGTCATATCCATGCTGTCACCCCTCGCGGGTTCGAGTTGAAAGTTATTTTGTTTGTCTTGGCCTACAGTATCCAAAAAGCTATGCTGTAGGTCACAACTTGGGTTAGAACAAATACCCCAAGACTGAGCGTGATGTGCCAGTATTGAATTGCCGCTTGAACTGCTGCCACTATGATAGCAATAAATATTGCTATCCCTATCAAATATCCCATAATTCTTTCCAGTGGTTACATGAGATAGTATACAGTTTTATCTATCCTCTGCCTCAATAGGGCACATCGGGGAAAGCCCCAGCCCTCTAGGGCTACCTCATTTGAATTTTTGTCTGATTTCAGTATGTTCAAAGCAATTTTTCTAAGGAGTGAAAAATTCTGCGGAGCATGTCCGTTACGAATTCTGGAGTCATCTTCACGAAAAGAAACATCCAGCACCCAATGAAGTGAATTTTCAATTCCCCAATGGTTTCTGACTGAAAAACCGAATAGTTCTGGATCAGGAGGAATGCTGCTGAGATAATAGACATCTTGCATAAGTAAACCTAATTGATCTAAAAACGCTCAACTGCATAACAAATCATAAACAAGGAGTGCTGCCTCCTCTTGTCCGGCCAGCAAATTTTATCCTTGGCAGACTCCGCAGCGACGGCAGCGCAAGGTGTCGCAGGGCGGGGTAGCTTCAGCGCGTAGTGCCTTGTCTAATTCGTGGTGCAAATAGGCTTTGTTGATGCCCTGATCAACCACTTCCCAGCAGAACAGCTCATCTGCTGTTCTGGGCCGCACAGCATACTGCCACGCGCTAAGGTCATGTGCCTTCATCGCCTGCTTAAAGGAATATTTTCCTGTGCCAATGTCTAAAAGCAGTGGTGCGATACGGCGGTCTGCACGGGCAAAAACTGCTTGCATGAGCACGGTGTCAGGACGATCCGTACGAAGATGCAAATTGTCTACATCAGCAAGTGCTTTTTTTAAATATTTGATACTCTGATTTAAACGGAGCAGAGCTTTCTTCTCGCTCCGCTCGTGACAAGCCTCTTCTTCAGTCAAGCCGCCAAAGGAAAGATATTGAAAAGGAGTCCACGGCTTAGGAACAAAACTATTGATCGAGAGCAGCAGTTCGCCGACTCTTCCTTTTGCTTTGCCAATGGCCAGCATCCGCTCCCGAATTTTCCGCACCAAACTGACTAGCTCGTCAAGATCATCACGAGTTTCGGTAGGCAAACCGATCATCACATAGAGCTTGAGGGTGAAAATGCCTGCTTCGGTTAGCGCGGCCGCAGCATCTAGCAAATCTTGCTCTGCCAAACCTTTGTTGATCACATGGCGCAGTCGCTGCGAGCAGCCGTCTGGGGCAATGGCTACAGATTTCAGCTTGGAGTGAGAGAGTACATCGAGTAACTGTGGCGAAATGCGGTCTGCACGAAGCGAGGAAAAGGAAAGGGCGCAACCAGTTTCGCTAAGAAAGGCCGTAATTTGATCCAGCGTGTCTGAGGCGGCCATTTCCATACCCAGTAGTCCGGCTCGATCTATGCCGGCAGGCCGCTGCGCCAAACCCTCTAGCACGGCATCCGCGTCCCAGAGCCGAGGTGGACGATAGATAAAGCCAGCAGCGCAAAAACGACAACCACGACTGCAACCACGACCTAGCTCAGTCATGTGCATGTTCAGTTCTGCTTCCGGGGAAAACAATTCAGAATGGGCAGCCTGATCTGTTGTGTGCAGAATTGCTCGGCGCACCCGTTGCGGTAGACCAGAAGCAGCAGTGATTTCTAATACTCGGCCCTCGTCATTGTAAGTAAAGCTGTAGCTACCCGGCACATAGCAACCCGGAATTGTTGCTCCGATACGATGCAGTAGTTCTTGCCGATCTGTATTCTCCGCCGCCGCCAGTAGTTCAGGAAGCAAGCGTGGTAGTACAGCTTCCGCTTCACCAATCACCATAAGATCCGCAAAGCGGGCCAGCGGCTCTGGATTCATAAAAACCGCTACTCCACCAAGAATAACCAATGGCATACCGGGCTTGGCCGGGCCGTTACGGTCCTTGGCATAAGGTGCTACTTGCCCAGCCGCTAGCATAGCGACCAAGCGGGGATAGTCCTGCTCAAAGCTGATCGAGCCGAAAATCAGGGGGAAGTCGGCCAAAGGTCGATCAGATTCGAGCGAGCGGAATGGCTCTTGCGCTTGCGGATAGACAAAACGTTCGCAGACAACTCCATCGAGGCTGTTAAGCTGGCAATAAACAAGCTGAAAGCCGAGATTAGAGACTGCTAAAGGATACGTATTTGGATAGAGCAGGGCCGCAGGCAGGCGGCCCGTCCATTTCTTACGGACTGTACCAAGCTCCGCAGCAAGCAGGGGATGCAAGACAGGTAATTAGTTTGCCTTCTTGCGAATATACGCCGGCTCATCCCATTCGCCTAGATCATTCTGATCGTCAAAAACTGGCGTAGGCATGGGCCGTAGTCCTTTGGGCACTGGATTAGGTCGGGCAAAACTCACTGGGCGATGATCTAACGGACGCTCTGGCTCTAAGATAGTTTCTTGTAAGGGGTTGATATTCTTTCTTACCGAACGGCCAACTGTATCGAATTCCGCAATGGCTCCAGCTTCTCGATCCTTAGAAATACCCGTAGCAATGACAGTCACCCGAAGCTCTTCGCCCATGTTTTCATCAAACAGGGCACCGATGATGATGTTGGCATCTTCATGGGCTTTATCTTGAATCAGGGCAGAGGCTTCCATGAATTCATTCATAGTCATGGAGCTAGTTGCCGAGATATTGATCAGGATGCCAAGGGCACCGTCAATACCCACATCTTCTAGGAGCTGGTTGTCAATAGCTCGTTTAGCCGCCTCAGCCGCCCGGTTTTCACCGGAGGCAGCACCAGAACCCATGATGGCAGGGCCAACCTCTTTCATGACCGTTTTCAGGTCAGCAAAGTCAACGTTGATATGGCCAGGCAGATTAATGAGATCAGTGATGCCTTTGACTGCTTGGAGCAGGACATCATCAACCATTTTCATCATATCCACCAAAGTGGAGTTCTTCTGCATCAGGCCAAGCAATCGGTCATTAGGTACGGTAATGATTGTATCTGCGTTCTTTTTCAACTCCTCCCAGCCTGCCTCAGCATTGCGCATCCGCTTTTTGGCTTCAAAGTAAAAAGGCTTGGTCACGACCGCTACAGTCAGTGCGCCTTTTTCCTTACTCAGTTTGGCAATAACGGGCGCGGCTCCAGTACCTGTACCACCCCCAAGACCAGCCGTGATAAAGACCATGTCTGCGTCATCAATAGCATTACGCAGGTCATCCAAACTCTCCTCTGCGGCCTTTTGGCCCATGTCTGGGGCAGCACCTGCGCCCATGCCCTTGGTCACGCTTGGGCCAAGCTGAATACGAATATCAGCCTTAGATTTTTCCAAGGCCTGCATATCGGTGTTGGCGGCAATGAACTGCACTCCGGCCAATCGGTTATCGACCATGGTATTGATAGCATTGCCACCACCACCACCAACTCCGATCACTTTAATGACAGCTACTGATTCTTCTTGCGTTTTATATGACATGCTTCCCCCTCAAGCACTCTCACTGCGTCAATTTTTTTAAAAAGATGGTCGACAAACCGCTGCCCCGGCTGCCGCTAGATTCTTTCCAACATTAGATAATATTTCTCAGAAAATTTTTCAACTTGATAAACAACGGACTACCACTTTCCACTGGTTGGATACTGCGGGAAGTGCAGCCGTAGAGTACCAGACCGACCGCAGTGGTGCAGCGGGGGGATTCAATGTCTTCAACCCTGCCACCTACGCCTTGGGGAAAGCTGATTCGTACCGGCATGTCGAAAATCTGCTCCGCTAAATCGACGATGTTGGCTAAAAGGGCTGTACCACCCGTGATGACCATACCTGAATTAATCCGGTTACGATACCCAGAGCTACAGATTTTTTTGTTCACCACTTGCAGGATTTCCTCGATCCGGGCCTCCAAAATCTCAACCAACACCTTTTGAGAGACTTTACGGGCCTTGCGGTCGCCGACTGTTGGCACTTCAAGGATATGATTTTCCTTGACCATAGAGGCAAGGGCGCTGCCGTAGCGATACTTCAGCATTTCCGCTTCTTGCAGCGGGGTACGCAGGCCAACAGAAAGATCATTGGTCAGATTGTTGCCGCCCAAGGCCAGCTCCCAAGTGTATTTGATCGTGCCGTTGCAGAATACAGCTAGATCGGTAGTACCACCGCCGATGTCTAAGAGTACTACGCCCAGCTCCATTTCATCCGGGGTCAACACAGCCTTAGATGAGGCCACGGACTCCAATACTACTTCAGCCACGTTCAGGCCGGCTCGGTTGCAGCTCGTGACAAGGTTATGCAGGGAAGTCACGTCAGCGGTAACAATATGCACATTGGTAGCCAGCCGCACCCCGGTCATACCCATAGGATTCTGAATACCGGTATGATCGTCAACCATGTACTCTTGGGGCAGGACATGAATAATCTGCTGATTGTCCGAGACTTTGACGGTCTGCGCAGCCTGAATGACCGCGTCGATTTCCCGCTGCCGAACCTGCTGATTGTTGATGGCGATAATACCCGGCGAATTGAAGCCCTTGATATGGGTGCCAGCAATGCCTACGTAAACCGTCTCAATGTCGCAGCCAGCCATGTCCGAGGCACTGTCAATGGCTTGCCGAATAGCCCTGACGGTTGCCTCGATGTTGACAACAACTCCTTTTTTTATTCCTGAAGAGGCCGCTGTACCTACGCCGATGATGTTGAGCAAACCATCATCAAACACTTCTCCGATCACAGCGCAGATTTTCGTGGTACCGATGTCTAATCCAGCGACTAACTCACCGGAACCACTTTCCCGCAGCGGTGGCCTTACCTCCTCCACCTCGTGCTCTGTGTCTACCGTGTCGGTCTCTTCAACGATTTTTATATCCAGCTCTTCCATTGCATACTCCGCCTATGGCTCCGTCTTGGATACAAGGATACGGTCAGCCTGATAATCCATGCGGATTTCTTTGATATGTTCAATCTTTTCCTTATGGTACAGCTGTTCGAGCAGTCCGACGAGCTGATAATATCTGGTTTTGATATTACCATATCCCAAATGAATAGGAAAGGGGCGTTCTACAAGATATACAATAATTCCATTTTCTCGACTCACATGGATTTCAGAAATAGACTGCATCGGTAAAATAGTATTACCAAGAGCGGCAAAATGAAGAAATCGAACAGCTTCTCCTGCCTCGGCACCTGCTAGATTCAAATCCGCTGGAACGCTTGCCAAAGGAACTCCAGTAACTACTGGAAAATCTAAATCTTGGCCCGGTGCGACCGGCGCAAACACTTTACCATTGTGATCAACATAATAGAGTCCTTGATTATTCTCAAGATTGATCAGTGCCAGAGGACGATGTTCTTGGACTTCAATATGGATTGCATACGGCCAAGAACGATGAATAGTGGCTTGATCAATCCAAGGATGGGTACAGATACGCGCCTCTGCCTCCTGAGAGGTAAAGCCAAGCATTGGTATCCCGATCCTGATCTGAGCTAAACGTAAGACATCCTCTTCAGAGGCTTTATGAATTCCCTGTACAGTAATTTTCCGTACTAAGAACGCCCCAGAATATTCAAAAAGATGATACGCTTGCCAAGCAAGAAGCGTAACTAAGACGATCAATAAGCCAAGCAGTGCTGTTGTCCTAGAGATACGGGAGGCTACATTGCTGCTTTGTACACCACTATTTTTTCGGTATGGGCCATTGCTGACTGTTGGTGGAACGTAGCGATTACCAACCAATGAGGAGCGAAAACGGCGGAAAGTACCAGAGCGTACAGGTCGCTGCTGGTGATATCTTCTTCTCTTAGAGCCGAGCAATGGACTTTGTGATTTTTTTACGGCCATGCCGTTGCACAGTCTTCCTGAATGATTTGCACCTCTGGTTCAAGGCAGATGCCGAAGCGGGTAGCAACCTCTGTCTGCACTTGCTCCATAAGGGTTACTATATCTGTTGCCGATGCGCCGCCGCTGTTAACAATAAAATTAGCATGAACCGGTGAAACCATTGCTCCGCCACAGCGCAAGCCCTTTAATCCTGCTGCCTCGATCAATCTGCCTGCGAAATGGTTGGGTGGATTTTTGAAAAACGAGCCTGCCGAAGCCACGCCTGCTGGCTGCTTGCCTTTTCTTTTTTTAAGATGATCGGAACAGCGTGCGCGAACAGTTTCCTCTTGCTCTGGTCTAAGACGAAACAGAGCAGAGGTGATGATCATCTCTGCTAAATTGCCTTCAACTAAGCCCAGACTGCGGTAGCTCAGATGTAGCTCTGTTGCTGGAATCTGCTGAATATTACCTTGTTTGTCAATCAGTTCCAGCTCCAGCAGATGGGTGCCGATTTCCTGTCCCCAAGCACCAGCGTTCATCCGCACTGCGCCGCCTACAGAACCAGGAATACCAACCAAGAATTCTAGTCCAGCCAAGCCTTGCTTGCTGCACCACGAAACCAATTTGCTAAGAGAGCAGCCAGTTCCAGCTTTCACGATTGCTGCTTCGCTGTCACGCGCCTGCACTTCTATGGTGTTAAAGTCACCCTTGAGTCGGATGACCGCGCCAGACCAGCCGCTATCTGCCACAAGCAAGTTTGAGCCGCGTCCAATAACAAAAAATTTGATCTTTTCCTCAGCAAGCAAAACAAGTAAACGACCTAGTTCCTCTGGGTTCGTAACCTCAATCAGAGCTGCGGCCCTGCCACCCGCCCGCAAAGTGCAGTAGGCTGCCATGTCTACGTCAAATTTGGTAGCCAGACCGCTGTCTGCCAGCCTTTTGCGCTGTTGCTCCTTCATTGCCGTTGTTTTCTGTTCCAAGAGCTGCAAAAGCTGCTCGCCAACCTGAACAATATTGCCTGCACCCAAGGTCAGTACGAGATCACCGTCTTCGACCAAATCAAGCAAAGCCGCAGGGAGCGTTTCCAAATCAGGATGATATAGGGCATGACGATGACCATGCTGGCGGATTGCCTCTAGCAGGGCAGAGCTACTCACGCCCTCGATAGGTTCCTCGCTGGCAGCGTAAATATCAGTGAGGATGAGAACATCAGACCGATAAAAAGCAGTAGTAAACTCATTGAATAACCCCTGAGTGCGGCTGTAGCGGTGGGGCTGAAAAGCAACAAGCAGACGACGCTCAGGCCAGCCCTCGCGGACGGCATCTAGCGTGGCCCGGATTTCTGTTGGGTGGTGGCCGTAGTCATCGACAACAAGAATGCCGTGCTGCTCGCCCTTGATCTGAAGCCGCCGCTGCACACCCTCGAACTTTTCTAAAGCATGAGCAATGACTGGAAAGTCAATTTCCAATTCTAAAGCCACCGCAATGGCGGCCAAGGAGTTGAGGATGACATGTCGTCCAGGTGAGTTCCGCCGCACTCGCCCCAATTCCTCACCCTGAAAATAAACAGAGAACTCGCTGCCAAAGTTCTTCAGTTCAATTTTTGCCGCATGGAGGTCAGCCTGCTCGGTTAGGCCATAGGTGATTTTGCGCCGCTGGATTTGCGGCAACAGGCTGGCGACATTGGCATCGTCCAAGCAAAGCACTGCTGCGCCGTAAAAGGGAATACGACTGATAAATTCAAGAAAAGTTTCCTTAATGTGATCAAGGTCGCGGTAATAATCAACATGCTCTAGGTCAATATTAGTGATTACCTCAATCACGGGCGAGAGCTTGAGAAAGGAACCGTCGCTTTCGTCCGCCTCTGCGACCATAAACTCACCATTGCCGAGTAGGGCATTACTGCCGCCAAAGCAATCAACTTTGCCACCCACAGCTACGGTTGGTTCTAAGCCAGCCTCGTGGAGCAGCGAGGCAATCAACGAGGAAGTAGATGTTTTCCCGTGACTGCCTGCTATAGCAATACCGTATCGTTTCAGGCGCATCAACTCGGCCAGCATTTCCGCCCGCTGGATTACCGGAATCTGTTGCTCCTGGGCAGCCAGCACTTCAGGGTTGTCTGTTCCTACTGCTGAAGAAATCACCACCACGTCTGCACCAGTTATATTATCTGCCTGATGCCCTTGATAAATGACCGCTCCAAGTTGCTGGAGACGACGGGTAGTCTCTGTGCTGCGCAAGTCTGAACCGCTCACCTTGCAGCCAAGAGGAAGCAGCAGCTCGGCAATCCCAGACATGCCAATCCCGCCAATGCCGACAAAGTGAATTTGTTTGTTCTTTTTGTACATATTATTCTATTGCTCAATCAGTTCCATGCACTCAGCTAGTATCCGTTCCGCTGCATCTGGCACTGCCATCTTGCGCATTGCCGCACCCATAGCGGACAGCTTATCTGTATCAGCAGCCAGCTCCATGAGAACCGCCAGCCGCTCGCCGTTTAGCTCCTCTTCCCTATACATCTTCGCCCCGCCGCCTGCAACATAATATGCGGCATTGGCAGCCTGATGGTCATCTGCTGCATAGGGATAAGGAATGAGCAGGGCAGGCAAACCCATCACAGCTAGTTCGGCCAACGAGGTTGCCCCAGCCCGCGCCACCGCTGCATCCGCCTGCGCATAGACCGCCGCCATATCCTTGAAGAAAGGCGCAACCTCTGCTTCAATGCCTGCGGCGGCATAACCTGCCCGTACCTCTTCGGCATCAGCCGCGCCGGTTTGGTGAATCAGGCGGAAGGGAAATGGCTGCGTTGCTGTAATATGCTGCGCCGCCTCCAGCATCAGCATGTTGACCCGATGCGCGCCAAGGCTGCCACCCATGACTAAAAGGGTCAGCGGCTTGGTCGTTTCTTTATGCTGTCTGCGCTCGGCAGCAGCAAGTATCTCTTTGCGCACTGGATTGCCGGAGACCACTGTCTTTGCTAACGGGAAAGGATACTTGCCGGGAATGGAGACAAAGACTTTGTTGACAAAGCGGGCACTGAGGCGGTTGGCCAGACCGGGCACTGAGTTCTGCTCATGAATGCAGGCTGGAATGCCCAGCAGCTTGGCTGCTAAAAGCACTGGCCCGGTGACATAGCCGCCCACGCCGAACACCAGTGCGGGCTGAAACTTTCTAATGATGCGGCGAGCCTCCAACACAGCTTTGGGCAGACTGATTAGGCTTCTGAGGCGATGCGCCAAGCCCATGCCTTTAAGACCCATGCAGGCAATAGACTCCTGCTGGAAATCCAGCCCGGCCAGTGTGTCGCGGTCAAGCTGCCGCTTGGTGCCGATGAAGAGAATCTCGCAGCCGGGAAACCGCTGCCGCAGGCTGTCCGCCAACGCTATGCCAGGAAAGAGATGGCCGCCCGTCCCACCGCCTGTGATGATGATGCGCATCTGCTTCTTCTTACTGGCAAGGTCACATTGATGGCTCTTGTTCCTCACTCAGTTCCTCCATTGCCCGGCTCACAGCATCTTTGAGTTGATCCATGCGGAATGGTTTGGTGATGAATTCAAAGACTCCACCTTGCACTGCCTCCTCTTCCAGCTCCTGACTGGGATAGCCGGTTATCATGATCACCTTGGCCTTGGGATTCAGGGTTCTGACACGACGAAGCACTTCTAGGCCGTTCATCTCCTCCATCCTGTAGTCCGTGATGACAATGCGGAAGCGTTCCTCAGCCATTGCCTCCATTGCTCGGACTGGATCGGTGCAAATAACTGTCTCAATGCCGCTCTTGCCAAAGACCTGCTGGAGGCGTTTGCCGATGATCGGCTCGTCATCAATGATGAGTAGGCGTGCTGTTGTTCTATTCATAAGCTGGCTGCTGGGTTAAATCACTGCATCGTAATGGCCTTGGAGAAAGGCTTCTGCATACTGCTGGACAATCTCATCGCTTTCCATGCGCACATCAAGCTGGCGGGTGAAGCCGACCAGCCGCCCTAGAATGTCCAAGGTACGCTCGGCCTCGCTCTGCGGGATATGAGAGAGGCGAGCCGTGACCAAGTCGCCCTTGGTCTGAACATTAAACTCAAACTCTTTGAGAATCAAGGAGATCATGGCAGTGCGCCGCGACCGCTTGGCCATGTCCGTAGCTCCGCCCAAGAAGCGGTAGTAGAGATGGTTGTTCTGTTCTGCCTCGCCACAGTGCGCATCAAGAATGTTGTAATGATACCCTAAGCGGAAGCAGAGGTTAACATAATCTTCACCAATGATAGCGATATTGTGGCCAGTGTACTGCTTGGCGGCCATGTCGTGATTCGCATTTAACATGCTGTTCATCAGGTCACGGAAGCCCACGGGCATGGGGTCACGGTGCCAGACTCCGGGATAGAGCATCCCTCTGAGTATGGCCCGGAAGGGTGCAGAAGCAATGGCCTCTGGTGGGATATCCCCTGTTGGCGGTGCATCTGGGGCCAAGCCGCCGCCAATGTCAATGACCAGTATGCCAGTGGGAATCGGCAAGTCCATACGCCGGACAATGTTACCCTGTACAAGCTGTCGCTCGTCGCTGCCAAGGTGGACCATCTCCTGCACTGCCGACTCATGAGAGAAGCGGAGCAGGTCATGATAGGTACGGCAGCCGGCAATGTTAAAGTTCTGCATCATCGGATCTACCAGATTGAGCTGGGAGACCTTCTTCAGTATCCTGCGGAGCAAGCGAAACTCACGGCTGGCCATGATGTTGATACTAGAGGCAGCCCGATAAACGAGCAGGTCTTCGATCTGGCCCCGGTAGATGCGGTTGTCTTCCGCGTCCACGGTGATTAGCTCGCCCTCGCTCACCTTGCTGATGATGCCCGCCACATTGACCAGACAGGGCACCCGGAACTCGCGGCAGATAGTGGACATGTGGCTCACAGGGGTGCCGATCTCGGTGATGACTGCGGCAGCCCGATGGAGGAACTTAACTAAGCGGGAGGAGTCGCGGCGGACAACCAGCACGGAGCCTTCAGGGAAGCTGCCGTCCTCTTCGGTCAGATTACTGACAATATGCACTGGCCCTGCGCCAATGCCTTGCCGAGCAATCCGGCCCTGTCCTTCGCTGATAAGCTCGTGCTTTTTCAAGCGCGAGGGCAGGGCCTTCTCACGTGCTGGGGTGTCAGTGAGGATCAAGGAGCGTGTTTGCAGGATGAAGAGCTGGCCTGCCTTGTCAATGGCCCATTCCACATCTTGGGCGCGCTTGAAATGGGACTCTAAGTGCAGGGCCTGTTTGCCCAAGAGGAGCAGCTCTTCATCGCTAAGACAAGGCTGGAGCCGTAGCTCTTCAGCAATGGGTTGGGCAGTCAGGCCGCTTTCCTTTGCTCGGAACAGGCCCTGCCGCTTTTCTGCCACATACTTAGCCGCAATGCTAACAGGCGGGCCTTTGCGGAGCTGAAAGGTGTCTGTGGCGGTGCTGCCTTCGACGACAGCTTCGCCCTGCCCCCACGCTGCAACCACCACCATGACATCGTGCGAGAGCTGCATGGTATCCACAGAAAAGACTATGCCACTGGTGCGTGAGTCAATCATCCGCTGGCAGACCACGGCAATGGCCATCCGGTTCTCATCGGGCAGAAAACGCCGCCAGTAGGAGACCACACCGCTAGAGAAGAGACTGGCCATGACCTTGCGGACAGCAGCAAAGACCGCCTCTGTTTGGCCAGGCACATTGAGGACGGAGAGGAACTGCCCGGCCCAAGAGAAATCCATGTCCTCTTCTTGGGCAGAGCTACGCACTGCGAGAAAGAGCGGCTCGGTCTTGGGCAGAGCGTGCATGGCCTTGTGCAGTGCCTCGGTCAGATTCGGTGGGGCAGCCGCAGCCAGCACGCCCTGTTCAAGGGACAGGCGCACCGCCTCCAGTCGGGCAGCATCCGCATCCCGGTCTGCCATCAGTGCTTCAAACTCGGTGAGCTGGTCGCGCAGGTTATTGTGATTGATCAGATCATGGTAGGCTTTAGCAGTGATGACAAAGCCCTCTGGCACGTGCAGCAGAGGGTCGTGACGCATTTCCGCCAGATGTGCGCCTTTGCCGCCCACCAAGGCCCAGTTGCGGGGCCGTATCTCATCGAAGGAGAGAACCTGCGGCCCTTCTCGGTCTTCCCTGCCAGCCAAGGTCAGGCGCAGGTCTTCGCTCAGGTTTTCATGCACCTTATACAGGCCAAGATGACGGTTATTGCACAGCTCGTTGACTGCGGCAATGGAAAGGTGAACCGCCTCAATGAGCTGCTCTGTGGAACGCTCAATATAATGAATGTCAAAGAGATAGTCGCCGCCCAGCTTCTCACCAAGATCAGCGATGATCTCCAAGGCATTGTTATTGCTCACCAGCACCTTTTGGAAGCGTTCAAATGCCTCTCGTGGGCTGACTGGCGGCCGTCGTGTGGGCAGCAGGGCCAGCAGCCACGTCCAGAGGCTGCGGAGTGGGTCAGATATGGTCATCGTTTCGTGCCTCTAGTTGCTGTCGAGACCGCTCTAGCTCTTCAGCGATCAGCTTCTCGTCAGGCAGCAGGGTTTGATATTCGGCAGCCAGCACCTTGCTGGGCAGGTTGTCAAGCGCGTAGTGCGCCTCAGAGGCTCCTTTCTCGGCACAGAGGATGAGACCCACTGGCGGGTTCTCCCCTGGCTTCATCCAGTGCTCGCGGGCGTAGTTGAGGTACAGGTGCATCTGTCCGGCATCAGCGTAGCTGAAACGGCCAACCTTGAGGTCAACGATCAGCAGACAGCGCAGGCTGCGATGAAAGAAGAGCAGGTCTATGCGGAACCAGGTGTCGTCGATGCCGAGCCGCCGCTGCCGGCCCAGATAGGCGAAGTCATCACCCAGCTCCAACAGGAAGTCGGCAAGCCGCTGAATCAGGGCCTCTTCAAGGTCGCTTTCGGAGTATTCATCCTTGAGGGCCAAGAACTCCAGCACAAAGGGATCTTTGATCGCCTCCTCTGGACTCATCAGGTCTTGAGGAGCAGTCTGCTCGGCCTGTTTCAGCAGCGCGGCCTTGTTCCGAGAGAGAGCGATGCGCTCGTAGAACTGGCTGCTGATCTGCCGGTTGAGCTGCCGCACCGACCAGCCGCAGCGCAAGGCTTCGGTTTCGTAGAAGGCTCGCGCTGCCTCGTTCTTCACAGAGAGCAGGCGGACGTAGGCTGACCACGGGAGCGGAAAGCGGGCAGAGATTGCAGACAATACCCGACCGCCTTGCGATTCTCCAGACAGTGTCTGGGGAATTGGCCAGCAGAGATAGAACTGCCGCATCTGCCACAGGTTCTGCCGACTAAAGCCGCGTCCGAAGCGGCCTGTGAGGTCATCAGCCAGCCGTTTGATCAGTGCCTCTCCATATTCGGCCCGCTCTTTGCCACCCTGCTCAAACTCGACGATGCGACGGCCAATCTCCCAATAACTGGCCGTCATCAGGGCGTTGACGCTGCGGGCCGCAGCACTGCGGGCGGCTTCCAGCACCTTGACAATGCCGGTGTGGATGTCGCCGTATTCTGCGGGCGGCGGCAAGGATAGGTTAGGCATGAGTGCTGCCCTTTTGGAAGCGTTCAAATGCTTCTCGTGGGCTGACTGGCGGCCGTCGTGTGGGCAGTAGGGCCAGCAGCCACGTCCAGAGCTGGCGAAGTTTAGGTATGGTCATTCTGTGGGTACTCACGGTTCATTTCCTTCATGCCATGTTGGTTCCGTGGGAATCTGGGTGGCAGCAGGCCGTCACTTAGGGAGATGGTACGCGGTCTCTTGCGGAGACAGTAGGCGGACTCTCAGGGAGACGTTAGGCGGTCTCTTGCGGAGACGCTAGGCGGTCTCTTTTCCTCTCAGCAGTGGCTCATGAATTGTGCCCCTGCGCCTGCCGCGCTGCCCGCACCTGCTTCAGTCCCTCGCGGTCCTTCTCCAAGGAAGGATGGCCGATGGCCTCTGCAATCTGCACGGCCCGGCTGATGTATTCCTCTGCCTTGGCAAGGTCGCCAAGAGCTGCGTAGGTGGTGCCGATGTTCCAGCACGACTGTGCTTCTCCGGCCCTGTCACCAAGCTGCTGGCATATCGCCAAGTCTTGTTCATAATACTCCAACGCCTTGGCAGGCTTGCCCTGCACATCGTAGATAGCGGCAATGTTGTTCAGGGTTGTCCCTTCCCCGATCGTATTGCCAACCTCCCGTGTGATAGGCAGGCATTGCTCATACTGCTGCAAGGCTGTCTCGTAGTCGCCTTGGGCATAATAAACCCCAGCGATATTATTCAGCGTCGTGCCTTCCCCCTTCCGGTCGCCGCCTTCCCTACATATAGTCAGGTCTCGCTGGTAATACTCCAAGGCCAGCTCGTGCTTGCCCTGTTGCCGGTAAATCGCGGCGATGTTGTTCAGGAGCACACCTTCCTCCTTGCGTTCGCCCAGCTCGCGGCATATCGGCAGGCTTTGCTCATACCAGCGTAACGCCTGCTCACGCTCGCCGCGACTGTTGCAGGTGTAGCCAAGGCTGTTCAGGCACCAGCCTTCATCTTTGCGGTCGCCAGTCTGCCGGGCAGCTTTCAGCCGCATCTCTGTGACAGCCAAGTCATCTACCCAATATCCCTGCCGGTCAAGGTACTCCCACATTACCCACCCCAGCCGTTTCACCTCTTGCCACAGCTTGCTGGCAAGGCAGCTTTCCAGCAGCCGCAGGCAGTGCGCCCGTTCTCCATCAAGGCGGGCGTAGCCTTCCAGCCCGGCTTTGCTCTGTGTCAAGCAGAAACGGATATAATACAAGACCAACTGCTCCATGCTCTCCTTGCTCATCACCAGCTCGGTGCGGGCGTAGGTATGCACCAGCGCGTGGCTTATCTGCCAGCGTTCCTGCTTCCTGTCCAGCAAGCCGTAGTTGACCAGCTCGTTTAGGGCAGCGCGGGCGCGGCGTTCGTTGTTCTCCAGAACAGCAGCCACTGGCTCGCGGGCTATTGAGGCAAAGGCCAAGCAGCCTGCCAACCCCAGTGCCAGCCGAGCATCTTCGCTCACTTGGGCCACACTGCGCCCCAGCAGCAAGGCGGCGTTCTCCTCCTGATGCGTACCGTCGCCCAGCTCCTTGAACGGCTCCTGTTCCAGCCAGCGCAAGTAGTCTGCCGCGCTCTCGCCCGTGCTGCGGAGATAGCGGCCCGCAATCCGCAGAGCCACCGGCCAGCCGCCCAGTTCCTTGCATATACCCTGCACGGTCTCGGTATCAGCCGCAGTGCCGCTGTGCAGGCGGAACAGCTCTTCTGCGGCCAGCTCCTCCAGCGGTGTGATGTCCAGCTGCGCGACCGGCGCGTCCTCCTTCTTCCTGCTGGTGATCAGCACCCCGCACCCACCGCGCAGCCGCAGCACCGCAGGCAGGTCGCTGGCCTCTTCCGCCCCATCCAGGATGAGCAGCGCCTGCTTGTTCGCCAGCAGACGGCGGGCCGCGTCCGGGCTGGTGTCCTGCTGCTCTTCGTCATAGCTGCGCACGATGTGGGCAAAGGCCAGGCTGACATCCTCCTGCCCATAGAACGAGCAGAAGATGAGGCCGTCCGGGAAGCGGGCGGGCACTTCCTTGTCTGGGGCCAATGTCCACGCTGCTTGCGCGGCCAGCGCGGTCTTGCCCATCCCGCCGGGGCCGCAGAGCGTCACCACCCGGCCCGGCTGGAGCAAGGGCAGCAGCGTCTTCAGTTCCTCATCCCTGCCCGTGAAATGCTCTGCCAGCGGCGGACGTTGCAGCGGCTTGCCCTGCGGCGTGCGTGGGTAGTTGATGATAAGGTTGCCGCCAACCGCCAAGCCGCCCGCACCAGCAGCAACCGCGCCAGTCCCTTGCGCTATTGCACCTGAGCTGGTGTTGTTCTGCTCACCGATGGCGTGCGGGCCTTGGGCAATGTTCTGCGTCCCGCTGCTGTTCTCGAACGTGTTGGTAGTGGTGGTCTTGGTCGGCATGGCCTTGGTTGCTTATCGTTGTGGGGCGTCTCATCACCTATGCGGCGGGCACTCTTGCATGGTGACAGTGGTGTCAGCTAGAGGGTTTTTTCAGCAACAGCCGTGGCCTGCGTTGCACAACCTTGCGGCTCGTTTTCCCTTCAGTCTGGCGCAGGGCTTCGCAGATGCGAGCAAGGTCGTGGCCGTATCTTTTGGCATGTTCGGCCCGGTATCGCCGAATCTCTGCCACAATGGGGTCTTCCATCATAGTTCCGCTCCTAATTCTTCGGGTGAACAAAGCATTGGGCAAACATAGCCGTGCGCTTCCACTGTAGCTCTTATAGCCGCTTTTGTTTGGGCATTATTGATATGCTTAAAATTCCATGTGAGCAGATAATCAATGCCTGCGGCGGCGGCAATGCCGATATGCAATGCGTCCTCCTCGCTGCCTGTTGGCACGGCACCCTGCGCGAGCAAGTCTTCAGCCACCTGCTGGGCCTCTGGAGAGATGGCGATACTGGAGATGCCTTCCGCCGCCCGCAGCCTTCTCTCTACTGCCGCTGCATCGCCCTGACTGATCTCTGATTCCACAAGGGCGGAAATATAGAGGTCAAATGCAGCCCGCCGGTCAAGCCACCAGGTTTCGGTGATCGCCTGTCTTGCGGCAACAACAACATCACGGCTTGGCCGGGCAGTCAGATAGCTGATAACAGAGGATTCGATATACACAGATTCAATCATTGAACGCCTTCACCTCGCAGAGGAATCATTGTTATTGCTGTGCCATCTCAAGAGCATAAGCTATCAACTCAGGCTGCTGCGCCTTCGCCTTCCTCTAAGGCCCGGCGGATAGAAGCCTTTAGGTCTTTGATCTTCACGGGCTTGGGGAAGAAGTCGAACACGTCGTCGCGCAAGGCTTCAATAGCCACGTCCAAGTTGGCAAAGGCCGTAATCATAATAACCACGGTCTGCGGATACTGCTCCTTAACCGTACGCAGCACCTCCAAGCCATCCACGCCCTTCATCTTCAGGTCTGTGACCACCACCCGAAAGCTCTTCGCCTCCAGCCGCTTCAGGGCGCTTTCACCATCGAGAAAGGTTTCCACATCATAGCCTTCTTGGCTAAGAGAGAGTTTAGCCATATCGCCTACTATCCGTTCGTCATCAACGATCATGATGCTCTGCATTTGTATCACTCCTCTTCACGCATTTATCTAAATTAACGGGCAGCATAACAGTGAAGGTTGTGCCTTCATTGACCACGCTCTGCACGCGGATGTCGCCACCGTGATTCTTGATGATGCCATAGCTGACCCAGAGGCCCAGCCCAGTGCCGCCCTCCTCCTTGGTGCTGAAGAAGGGGTCAAAGATGTAGTCAAGCTGGCCCGGTGGAATACCCTTGCCTGTGTCGCTGATCTCCATCTCGGCCCGCTCCAGCGCAGGCAGAAAGCGAGTGGTCACACGCAGCACACCACCCGGCTGCATGGCTTGAATCGCATTGATCATCATATTGACTAAGACCTGCTGAATCTGATGCTCATCAAGGCATAGCATGGGCATCTGCTCATCAAAGTCCAACTTGGTGCGGATATTACCAATGGTGAGCATGTTTTGCACTAAGCCTAAGCATTTTTGTGCCACTTCATTCAGGTCACGGCTGGTAATCTGCTTGTCCTTGGGCTTGGCAAAGTCAAGCAGGTTCCTGATTGTGACCCGCAGCCGTTCGGTCTCCTCGTCAATCTGGTTCATGAACTCAAGCTGCTGCTCACTGCCCAGCTTGTCATGCAGCTCGATAAAGGTCTGGGCAATCATCGAGATGTTGTTGAGCGGATTGTTGAGTTCATGGGCTACGCCTGCCACAAGAACCCCAATGGAAGCAAGACGCTTGGAACGGACTATCTCTTCTTCGCGCCGGTGGAGTTCCTCAGACATGGTGCTGATCGCTTGAATGACCGCACCCAGCTCATCCGCTGAAGGCTTCTTAGCCGGACGAGAGAAGTCACCTTTAGCAATGGCGCGTGTCAGTTCAACAATCTGTTTTAATGCTCTACGGATGCTGCGCGCATTCCATTGAGTAAAGAAAAGAGCAAAGCCGATGGCTGCCCAGAAAGCGAGCCGGAGGATGCTCTTAGACCGTTCAATAATCCCGGCCACCTTATCCCGCTCCATCTGGATGATGTCTTCGGAAAAGGTGCGCAGCACATGGCCGGAGTCGCGCACTTGGGTTTCACCGCCATGCCCATCAAGCAGGGCACGGACATTGCTTCGGTAATCAGCAAGCAGTTGCACCAAGCGGTTATAATAGATACTACCAGTCACCTGCTCAATGTTGCTGCGCTCTTCAGTCAGGGTGGGAATGGTTTCACTGATGCGGGTGCAAATAGAGTTGAGCGATTCCTTATCACCATAGAGAAGGTAGTTCTTCTCAGCAATGCGCATCTCTAGGAAAGCAGTGTTCAGGCTATCAGCAATCTCCATGAAATGGAACTTCATCATCAGCTCGCTAAAGGCTTGGATAGCAAAGAAGCCAACAATAAAGATGAGTGAGATATTGACTGCATCAGAGAGATAGATTCGGTGGACTATCTTCATAGGTCGTCGTCCTCCCAGTCAGCTAAGGCACCGCTGCGTGAACGGGGCAGTTCTGTCTGTTCTTTGCGCACCGGCAAATACCAGAGCAGGCCATCAATCACCATGAGCATTCCTATTCCCATCAGGCTTATATCAAAGATACTGAGCAGGCTGAATTTGAAATAGACCATCATACCAACACCAAAGCTGAAAACGCTGACTCCAGTACGGGTAAAGGCCAGCCCCGTACGAGCACGAGCATAGATGGTACGGTAGCAGGCCGCAACCGTGCGCTGGGCAGCCAGCACGTTGCGTTCGCGGGCCAGATGGGTACGCACCCGGCTTGGTGGGGCTGGGAAAATAATGGTCGAATAATCAGCCAACAGATCACCTAAGCGGGCCAGCATGGTTGGGCCAGTCTTAGGCGGCGGCATAGTGTTCTTAATCTCCTCTGGGAAATGGTACTGCTCCAGAAAGGAGATGGTGGCCGCAGTCACTTCCATGACCGTCTGGCTACCGGGCGGGCGGAGCTGGGAACGCCGGATACGGAAATAAATGATCAGGCCAAAGATGTTGCAGAGCAGACCAAGGGCTAAGACCAAGAACGCGGTAGGCTTAGGCAGACGCGGCGGGTCAAGGCGCAGCAGGGTCATGGCAATACCCATCAGGGACAGACCAAAACGGCCAAAGGCAAGAGCCGTGCGAGCCTTAGCCATGTCTGTGCGGCAACAGGCCAGCAAGGTGCGCCATTGGGCCATGGTGTTGCGCCAGAAGGCCAAGCCCGTGCGCTCTGTGCCGATCAGCAGGCCGGGCTTGGCATGGAGATAGTCTTGGGTAAACCAGAGAATATCCTCTGGCAGCGTGACCATGCAGGCAAAGGTCTGGCAACCAAGTAGCTGTTCCACTGAGGCGGCTAAGGTTGGCGAGCTGGGATCTGCTGTTGCAATAGTCACCGTGCCGTCTTTGTCAAGGATGACAGGGAACCAGCCTGCCTCAATCAGTGCTCCTGCTGAGAGCTTGGGCAGGAACTCTGGCGGAATGGGCAGACGCTCATCATACTCAATTGCCGGGCAGCTATGGATCTCTGCTAGGGTCTCTAAGAGCAGGGAGCGGGGCAGCTCATATTCATAGACCAATAATGTAGCTACAGGGAGACCTCGTAGTTCAGCAGCCTGAGCAATCTCAGCCAAGGTCTCTTCTGGTAATGTTCCTTTGTCGGCTAAGGCCGCAAGTAGGGGATGTTTAATCAACTGCACGATGAAAGACTACCTTCTGCCAGGAACGGGAGGGAACCCCGTAGTCTGGTAGCATGATTTCAATGTCTGCGAAACAGTAGGGTAACTCTGTTCGCTTGCGTTCTGCCGGGATAGTCCAGTAAAAGCCATCCACGACAAGGGCCAGCCCGCCAAAGATCAAGCTCAGATCAAAGAGATGACAGATCCAGCTTGTGGCAGGAGAAGAGATGTAAAAGCCAATACCGATCAAGGAAATGCTCAGGCCAGTACGAATAAAGGCCATGCCTGTGCGAGAGCGGGCCATGACCGTGCGCAGACGGCCCATAACATTGCGACGGTCAGCAAGGACGGTGCGTTCTAGGGCAAGACCAGTGGTAGCCCAGACACCAGGGGCATGAGAGCGGCGCACCGGTGGAACCCGTAAGGACGGAGGGCAGAGTTCAGGGCAAGTCTCGGTATGGGGAAAGAAGAAGTCCCAAATAGTGCCGAGCTTGCTGGCCTTTTCAACGGAGTTCAGTCCTTGAACACCAGCAGTGCGGCCCTTGCTATACCAGAAGAAGCCTTCCAGCACCATGAGCACCCCGGCGACCATTAGGCTTATATCAAAGATCTGCCAAGGACTGTTGGGAAAAGCCCGCATAAGGCCAAAGCCCAAGGAGAAAAAGGCGAGGCCAGTGCGGGTAAATGCTAAACCAGTTCGTACCGTAGCCATGCGGGTGCGGAGGCAGGCCAAGGTGGTGCGTTCTTCGGCCATGTCTGTCCGGTCACTGGCCAGATACCGCCGTCGCATCAGGGGCGTAAGTTTATTCCAGCCTGCCCGCAGAGCTGCTGCACCCGGCACTTCTGGCAGGCGTTTAAAGAAGGGGAAATGCTCTTGATTCTCTGCCATCAGCACGGTGGTGCCATTCGTTGGGGTGGTAGCGGCGCAAGAGGGCAGACGGCTTTTTATCCGTCGGGCAGGCAGGTAACGGCGCAGGCTATCAATACCAATCCATGCGCCAACGAAGAAGAGCGGCAGCTCCAGCAGGATGAAGTCACCCATGCCAAAGGTACGGACAAAGAGCAGGGCAATGGCAATAAAGGACAGCGAGGTCCGAATGGAGGCCAGACCAGTGCGGCTTTTAGCCATCATGGTGCGGTAGTGGGCCAGTAAGGAGCGGCGGCCTGCCAGATAGGTGCGCACCTGCGCCAAAGGTGTGCGGCCTGCGGGCAACGGAAAGCGCGGATTCAGATCATAGCTGTGCTCAAGGACGCGGATAAAGTCAAGGGGCAGGGTGAGGACAAAGTCAAGCTCCTCAATGCCCAGCGTTTGTCGGGCTTGGGCTGCTACGTCGTCTGGGGCGCGGCAGGTAAGTACCTTGGCCCGCCCATCTTTAATTAAAAGCGGGAGCCAGCCTTCTTGTTTTAAGGTGTCAGCATCAAAGTGGACGATCATAAGATAAGGTGCGCTTACCTTTTCGCTGTATTCCAGCACCGGGCAACCGTATTTGGTGGCAAGGCTCTGGAGCTGCTCGTGTTTGCTGAGGCCGATAGGATCTATCATGACGGCATCTTCATGTTATGGGTTCATAGTTTTTCTTTAGGTTGATACAATACTGCTGCAAGTGCTCTCCGCAGCATCGGCATCCGCTGTTCATCAGAGTAATGTCCAATTGCTGAACATGGCCCCCTGACCACAGAACAAGCCTTTCTCATCGGTTAGGTTCCAGACCACAGCCTGCTCAATCCGAAACCGTTGCCCGTGTTTGGAGACCCGTACTCCGGTATAGTCATCAATAAAGCCATTAGCCTTGACCTGCGCCAGCAGCCGGATACGTTCCTCCCGCTCCACGGCTTCTGCTGTGCAGCGGGATGGCATGACGACCAGCTCTTCCCACGTCAGCTCGAACAGAGCAAGACCCGTGCGGTTGCCGTAGGTCAACAGAGGTTCTTCAGCAGCATTGTGGGATAGAAGAATAAACGGGGCATGGAATATCTGCCGGGCCGCCTCTGCTGGCGGGCAGTCCTGTTCCAGCAGGTCGCGTCCGGTTAGGGTACGCAGACTGTTCCGCAGCAGTTGAACATGATCGGCAAGATAAGCATTTGCCGCAGCAGGATATGGGAATGCAGTTGTCATGGTTGTTTCCTCTCCCTGTTGAACAAGGCATTGAAATCAACTCCAATACCCATAAAATTAGGCTTCATTAAGATGTAGCTGTTCATCTCCTTTATCAGCCCCCGCAGCCCTCCTCCACCCTTCCTTTCTCCCTCAGCCAGGGCAATCATTCTCTCTCCCTCGCTCTGGCTGGCGAAATGCACACCCGCAAGCAGCTCTTTCACGCTGTATGCCTTTTTCGTACCTTTCGGGATAATCTTTTCTAATCCCTGTTCCGCATAGTTCAGCAGTGTCTCGTAATCCTCGGTGATGTTAGGATTATCCGGCATTGGAATAAGTTCATCTACCTTCAAGCCTTCAAAGCCAGCATGAAGCTCGCGGAAGGTGAGCCAAATCAGGGCGAGGAAGACTTTGCGCTCCTTGCCCGTCACCATGATCTGAATGCGCCTTGCCTCGTTGTCCGCCCGCACCACCGCAGCCGCATCGAGCGATGGATTTGCTAAGACAAGCCCGGTGCGCCAGCGCAGATTATCCTTGATCTCGTGGTGCCGCTTGACAATAAAGCGCGGCATGATGGAAGGCGGGAAGAAGTCTTTATACTCCAGCAGAAAATGCAGCGCATCCTCTTCTGCAAAGGTGAAGGAAGGCTCTTCCACACCCAGAAGTTGCGGAATAAGCACCTCCTTGTCAGGCAGGTCGTAGCACAGCTCGAACTTCTTCATCAGCTCGATGATATAGACGTGATCGTCCCGCTCGTAATGGTAGTCGTCGCCCTTTTGCCACGCCAATATCTGCTTGAGATCATCGAGCCTGAGCAGCCCTTTGCTGGCTGCCAGCGGTTCGGCATTGATGATCTTATACACCGCGCCTGTCACCCACTTGGGCGCAAGGACGTGATTATTATCCAGCTCAAACTCGGTAAAGTGAATGACAATGCCGAGATCGTGCAAGAAAGCAGCCAGCACATTGCGGCTGGTTTCCCCTTCCACCCCGGCTTTGCGGCAGATATCCTCGAAGTTCTTATAGCTGATGCGCGGCTCGTTCATCTGCTCCAGCTCCGCCTTTACCCGCAACCAGCTCAGGGGCCACTGGTTCTTGGTCATAGGCAGTTTGTCTATTTCCTCGTTCATGGCTTGCCGCAACTCTTCAATGCCATAGTTTTTCGGGCAGGAAGTACGGTAAAAGTCAACGATGAACGGGTATTTCTCTTTGAGAAAACGCTGGTTGAGATCAAAGCTCGGATTGGTGTCGTACTTGTTCAGCACCACCAGTACGGGAGAGCCACCACCGAAGGTGGCAATATACCTCAGCCAGTGTTCGGGCCGCTCGTCCCGCCTACCATCGAGGACAAGGACATACAGGCTGCGGCGGGAGAGAAAGAACTGGTGCGTGGCGTGCATGATCTCCTGTCCGCCAAAGTCCCAGAGCTTGCAGCGAATAGACCCAGATGCGCCTGCGAGGGTCAATTCTTCAATCCTGATGCCGTGCGTGGTAGGCTCGTGCTTGTCAAACGACTCACCTTTTAGGCAGCGGGTGAGTGAGGTCTTGCCAGCTGCGCCCTCACCCACAAGGATAACCTTGACCTCTGCTAATGCCTGCGAGCCTTCTTTGATGCTGGCGAAGTATTCGCGTATGGCTTCGATGCCGTGTTCGGTAAGTTCTATGGGCGGGGAGATGAGGGGGTTGTCGTCAAGGTGAAGCCATTTTAACTTGGTTAGCTGAACGATCTCTGGCGGCAGACTGGTAAGCTCGTTGTTCCAAAGAATAAGCGTGGTGAGATTGGTTAGCTGACCTATCTCCGGCGGCAGGCTGGTAAGCTCGTTGTTGTAGAGGTTAAGCTCGGTGAGATTGGTTAACTGAAAGAGTTCGGGCGGCAGGCTGGTTAATCCTTGCCCAAGCAGCTCAAGCTCTGTTGCCCCTGTCTCCGCCGCCTCTTTAATCAGCCGCAACGCATCTTCTTTGCTCATCGTCTTGTTCCCCTGTGCCTGTTGTTGCTATAACCGGTAGGGGCAAAAAATCTTTTGCCCCTACAAAACCCTGCCCAAGCTACTTACAATATTTCTCCAATATCCCTACCCAACAAACCCACCCGCCACACGAACCCTGCTCCATAGCTTATGCAGACTGAAGAGCATAGCCTATGGTAAGGCCAAAACATAGGTTAAGCTCTGCCCGATCATAGGTTAAGCTCAATGAGAGCATAGCCTATGCTCGACAAGAGGATAACGTTATGCTCTTACGGAGCATAGCCTATGATCGACAAGAGGATAACGTTATGCTCTTACGGAGCATAGCCTATGCTCTCCAACACCTAGCAATACAAAAGGGGCAGACTAGCCACCTGTCTGCCCCTCCTCGTTCCAGCTACTTCGGGCAAAAGATCAGTGCGCGCCGCCACCTTTCTTAAAGATCATACCAACACCGAAACCAGCAGCAAGGGCCACCAGAATAGCAAGGATACCGTACACCGCCCGGTTGTTAGAGGACATTTCCTCCAGCTTGGCAACCACACCAGTCATCTTTACCGTGATCGCAGCTTGAGAGCGGCCAGTGACCTGCCCATCTTTCGCGGTGATTGTCTCGACGGTATAGGTGCCTGGAGGTGCTTGGAACGGCCAGTTCAGGGTGTAATGATAGCTACCATCAGCTTCAACCTTAACCGCACCCTCCTCAATCGCATAGAGGTTCTCCTTTGCCTTAAACTCCTTAAACTCCTTAAACCAGTCACCGGCAGGCAAGTCACCGTGTTCAGCCTTGATCACGGCTTTCTTTTGCAGTGCCCGCAAGCCTACGCTTTCAGTGTCCTGCTCTGTAGCAGACAGCACCGTATCCACAGGCCCAGACGTGGCAAGCAGATAAGTACCAGGCAGATGCTCATAGGTTAAGGTGCCGAGCTTCATCCAGAAGATACCGCCAGCCTTTCCTTTATATTTGAGGTGGATCTCCTCTGGTGCAGCAGTGACTTTTACAATGACATCATCACCAGGATTGCCCTGCCCAGTGATCTCTACAGGCACCCCGTGATAGAACAGACTGATGTCAACATTGGCCGGAGCTGCTTGGGTCGTTACCGCTCTTGCTGGGCTTGGTTGTATCGCAAAGGCAGCAACAAACACTGCTGCGGCGTAGGTTAGAATACGTGCTTTCATCTTCATATTGTTTCAGTGTCCCCCAGCATAAGAAAGGAGGTTAGCAGGCTGGAGAACAAGGTCAAAGACCAGTTTCACGGTAACAGCTAAGACGATAACAGAGAGCAGTATCTTCAACTGTTCGCCGTGCAGTTTACGACCAAGGATAGTGCCGATCTGTGCGCCAAACACAGAGCCAATCAACAGCAACAGAGCAAGAAGGAAATCAACAGTCCGGTTGTAGTAGGCTTGGAGAAAGGTAACTTCAATGCAGGTAAAGAGAATCTGGAAAAGGCTAGTACCAACGACTACGTGCATAGGCATTCTCAGCATGTAGATCATTACTGGCACCATCAAGAAACCACCACCTACACCCATGATTGCAGCTAATACACCAACAAAAATACCTAAAGCAAAAGGAACAAATGCAGAAAAGGATACACCTGATTTTTCAAAATAGACTTGCAAAGGAAGGAGAGCCAACAGACCTTTTTTCTTCTCTCCTGCCTGGGGTGCTGCGCCGCTTGCTGTGCTGCCTTTGGCTTTCTTCATCGCCAGCAGGCTTTCAACAAACATAAAGGAACCAACAATACCAAGCATGACCACATAAGTGATCTTGATCAGGAAGTCAGCACCACCAGTAGCACGAAGCAACTTAATGAGCTGCACACCACCTGCGCCGCCAATGAAACCACCAAGCAGAAGGAACAGGCCCATCTTGTAGTCCACATTGCCCAGCCGCCAATGGGTGTACATACCAGAGGTAGAGGCCGCAACGATCTGATTTGCGTCTGTACCAGCAGCAATAGTAGGTGGAATGCCGATCATCATCAGCAGCGGGGTCATCAAGAAACCACCCCCCACACCAAAGAGGCCGGATAATAGCCCGACCGTTAATCCGAGCGCAATCACCAGCAGGAAATTCACGCTAGTGAGGGCGATGGGTAAATACATGTACATACTTTTTCTCCTTAGTTTGTGTAGAAATGAATACGTTAATTTGTTTACGGTGTTGTAACTGCCTTAGCAGGGAGCCGCAGATGAAAGTAGAACTTTATCTTCCGGCAAATTGAGCCGGTCTATTTACCCAGTTTTTAAGTTGGAAGCAATGGAGAACATTCATTCAGCGCGCATTCTCTTCGAGCGAAGAGAATACATTCTGCGGGTGGCAAGGAGAATAGCATTATGTTAAATAGCAACGCAAGAAAACAACCATCTTGCTTGCTACTTCTCCTACACACAACTACCTCAAGCACGTTTTACTTACCGCCGCAGTTATATTATGTCACTGGGAGCTTTTCAAGGAAAAAATAAAACTACCGAGCACTCTCTATAAAAAAAGGCGTAGGAACGAACTTGTCCCACGCCTTTTTTAGAGCACCCTAGAGCAGCTCTTTCCTGCCTAGTTTAGAACTTGAAGCGAACTCCTGCCCCAAAACGTCCGTACTCAGCCAGTCCATCAAACTCATCCACTGCGCTGCGAGCCTCTAAGAAGACTGAGGCGTTAAAGGCTTTTGGATCGCCATAAACACGTGCGCCAATATTGGCAATAAGGTCTAGGTCGGTATCGCCTGAATCGTCATTAACATCGCCAGAGGTAATCCAGCCGCCAACACCGAGTCCAGTAAAGCCGTTCACCCCACCAAGCTGCCAGTTGTATTGGGCAATAACATCAATTAACAGGGCATCGTCACCATCATCACCTTTAAATTGTCCAGCCACACCAACCATACCCAGTACAGAGAACTTTTCGTTGAGAGGATATTCAACACCAATCCGGCCAAAGATGTAGTCTGCTGGATCAGACTGACGGTAATAGCCGAGATCACCAATAAAGCGGAAGCGGCGGGATTCCTCTTCAGGTGGCCAGCAGTCTAGCTTTTGGCACTCTGTTGGACAACTTTCTGGATTGTCCTTGCACTCTACTGGACAGTCATCACATGTTACAACTTTCGGTGCTTCAGGAAGGCACTTATCAGGAACATCCTTACATTCTGCTGGGCACTTGTCTGGATTGGCAGCAGCATCACGGCAATCAGCAGGGCAATCTTTGGGGAATTTCTCGCAGGGATCACAACCCAGATCACCGCAGGCCGGAGGACAGTTCTCTCCATCTGGATGAAGTATGCACTCAATGGAGCAGTCTTCACAGCTATAGCACTTTATATCTTTGCAAATATCGGGACAACCTTCGCCATCTGGATGTATTTTGCATTCATCCGAGCAATCGCTACAGGACTGGCACTCCACATTCTTGCAAACATCTGGGCAACCCGGAGTGTATGGGTTTTTTAGGCATTCTGGGGTACAGTCGTTGCAGTTTGTCCGGCAGTCAGGAGATTTACAGATATCAGGGCAGCCTTTAGCATAAGGATTTTTTAGACAGTCATCAGAACAATCATCGCAGGTGAATTTTTTTCCCCCAGCATGGGCAACAGTTGCCGACAAAAGCAGCAACATTGCCGCCTGCGACAATATTTTAATTTTCATTTCAGCTCCTTGTTCCTATTCAGTTTTAATCATTTCTACTTCGTGCCAATCCACCGCTGTCCCAAAGAACACGGAGAAATGGAGAGTTACAATTATTGCTTTATATAACTTCGTCGTTAATCTGGCAAGGTAAAAATTTTAGAACTTGATACTATCCGAGCACTCATTGCAGGATACAGCATTCCCAGTTACAATACATATCAACGAGTCAGTTACCTACTAGCTCTGGAATAATTTCTATCGAAATAACAGATATGTCTTCTTATCTTCGAATCAACTTTTCCTCTCTGGGAAAAAAGTACCTTATGGCTGTTACCGGACTGCTGCTAGGTAGCTTTCTCCTGTTCCATGCCGCAGGCAATAGCCTCATTCTGTATAACCAAGCTATCTTTGCCACGTATGCAGAGCATCTACAGTCTCTTGGCCTGCTTTTAGCCATAGTTGAGCTACTCTTAGCAGCGGTATTTATAGCCCATATTCTTACTGGCTTCAGTTTGATACTGAGTAATCGTAAAGCTAAGGGCCGTAAATATGCGATCAACAATTCAGTTCTTGGCTTGCGTGGCTGGCCAAGTCGTATCATGCCAATTACTGGAACAGTAGTGCTCCTCTTTCTTCTCATCCATCTTGTGACCTTGCGTTTTATGGATCAGGCTGTACCGATAGCAGAAAGAATCAGGCAAGTTTTAACAAACCCCTTGCTTATCCTGCTTTATACGGCTGGGATGATCGCCATTTGCCTACACATCAGCCATGGTTTTTGGTCACTGACGCAAAGTTTAGGAATGAATCATCCCCGCTGGAATGGGCTAATGAGAGGATTGGGCTGGCTGGCTACTATTTTCAGTATCGGCATTTTTATTGCGGTTATTCTTCTGCACATCTTGCTATAAAACAGGTTGACTTGTTAGCTCGCCAAGGTCATTTCTTCAAAACCACCTGTTTCCGCTTAACAAGTTTCTTCTTTTTCAGCTTCCAGAGCCGCTGGGCATCAGAGAGCCGTTTTTCTGCCTGCCGAATCAGCTTTTCATGAGAGCCGCTCTGCTCCTCGCTTGTGCGCTGAATGTAGCTACCGTTAGACTGCATTTCCCATGCACTGCGTTGATCAGTGAGTTGAATATCGAGAAATTTGCGCAACTCGGCCCGCAACTCTGATATCTCTACCGGAGTAATCACCTCCACTCGATCTTCCAGATTTCGCTTCATAATGTCAGCAGAGCCAATGAAATATTCCTCATTGCCGCCATTATAAAAATAGTAAATCCGACTGTGTTCTAAGAAACGACCGACGATGGAAATGACCCGTACATTTTCAGAAAGACCAAGAATACCAGGACGAAGACGGCAACTATCCCGAACAATCAAGTCCACCTTAACCCCAGCCATTGAGGCTCGATAAAGAGCTGCGGTGATTTCTTTATCTTCGAGGGCGTTCGTCTTAAACTGAATACGCCCGGGTGCTTTTTCGGTATGCTGGGTGATCTCTCGACTGATCTTATCTAACAGAGCCTTTTTTAAAACTTTTGGTGAAGGCAGCAGTTTAAGATAATTCCTATCTGGAGCATAGCCAGTAGTGAGATAATTGAACAGCTCGGTTAAATCTTTTGAAATAATCGGGTCACAGGTAAGAAGCCCCAGATCAGAATACATGCGCGCTGTGCCCGCGTGATAGTTCCCAGTTCCAATATGAGCATAACGACGCAGCCCGTCAAAATCACGGCGAACAACAAAAATCACCTTGGAATGCGTCTTCAGGCCAACTACACCATAGGTAACATGCACTCCAGCTTCTTCCAGATGCTCGGCCCAGCGGATATTGGCTGATTCATCAAAGCGGGCCTTTAACTCAACCACCACTGCCACCTGCTTACCGTTTTTGGCGGAATCGAGCAAACAGGGGATGATACCAGAATCAGCTGAAGTCCGATAAAGCGTCATTTTTATTGCCAAGACCTTGGGATCTTGACTGGCCTCACGGATAAAACGCTGCACCGAGCTGTCAAAAGATTCGTACGGGTGCTGAAGCAACATTGCTCCATGTTCTCGGATTATATGAAAGATATTGCGAGAATCATAGGAAAGGCGAAAGTGATCACAGGGCTGGTGCGTTGGATAATGCAGGTCTGGGAGATCAATTGAGGCGAGCTGGAACAGGTCACGTTTGCCAATAATGCCTTTAACAGTGAACACATCTTTATGCTCGTCAATGCCCAGTTCAGCGGCTAACATGCCCCGATGATACGGACTCATGCTCTCTTCAATTTCCAAGCGAACAATCTCAGCAAATTTGCGATCCCGCAAAGCCGTTTCTATGACCGCTAAGAGATCATTAGCTTTTTCTCCATTTCGTTCTGTGATGGCATTGCGAGTGACTCGGAACAGAGAGCAAGATTCAATCAGCAGACCTGGAAAAACAGTTGCTAAATTGTTGGCAATCAGATCTTCAAAACGGATATAGAGGTGCTCATTTCCTATACGGATAAAACGAGGTAAGCCTGCGCCGGTTGGTACTTTAATTCGGTTAAGAAAACTGTGGTCGTCATGTTCATAGCGAGTTACGACCAGCAGATTAATTGATAGATTAGAAATAAACGGAAAGGGATGGGCAGGATCCATACCCTGTGGGGTCAGCAACGGATAGATGTTTTCATAGAAACAATGGTCTGCATCTTTTCGCTGCTCTCTATCAAGCTGTTGATAGCGAACTAAGCGAATACCTTGCTTAACAAGCAATTCCAGCAACTCGGCTTCTAATTCTTCTTTGTGCTGTAAAATATCACGCACAGACGCATAGCACTCAGTGATCTGATCGCCGGGCGTTCTGCCATCAACAGTCAGGCTGCGGACACCAGCTCCAACCTGCTGCTTCAGGCCGCCAATCCGCTTCATGAAAAACTCGTCCAGATTGCTGCCAAGAATGGCGAGAAATTTAATCCGTTCGAGCAGCGGCGTGCGCGGGTCTTGGCCTTCCTGTAAGACGCGGCGGTTAAATTCTAACCAAGTTAACTCTCGGTTTAAATACCACTGTGGTGAATCAAGATTAAATTCTTGCTTTTCTGCTTTCTCATCAGTCACGGTATTCCCCTGCTCGCTTTAGATATTTTTATTTTGCCTTCTGCTATCGAGCCATACTTTTAAAAAACACTATATAATATTAACAAGTAAAATGTATTTTGTACAATGAATAGTTATTTTCCAAGAGGCTTGTTTAGTTGCTTTTCCCTCTGCTTAGAGCCAAAATATAGGGTGAGAAATCATAGACTAAAGCTGTCTGGAGTGCATGACCTTGCACCGCACAGGTAAATTGCCAAACTCGATGAGCAACAACTTCAATTCGTTGCATTTCTATTCCAGAAAAGATTTCTGGCTGATCGGCCAGCAAACTTTTTTTCATTGCCTCTTTAACTGCCCAAAGCATAGTCAGCGAGGTTTCCTGACTGCCAAGTTCTGGCAGCATTTCGAGTTCCGCTGCTGAAGCAAAATATTTAGTCAGAGCTGGGAGCTTGTCAGACACTTCTTGCAGATCAATGCCGCAACTTAGTCCATCTGTTGCCAAGGCAACAGCATAGCTACTGCTATGAGAAATGGATAACGATAAGTTTGGGGTTATAACTCCACTGACAGTCGGTCTCCCATGCGTATCCGGCAGAATGGTTAGCTGTCGGCAGCTTCCAGCTTCTAAGGAATTCAGCAAAGCTGCCTTGGCAGCAATTCTACCACCTAGCCATTCTCGCCGCCGTTTGGGATATCGGAAACGTTGAAAATAGCTCCATTCTCTACCAGAAAGGAGCGACACAGCTTTATCCTCGCCGAGCTGCTCAAAATCAACGAGAACAATACGCTCATTCTCACCAAGATGACAACGATAGCGTAAATCAGCCCCAGTGCAATCTGTTGAAAAAAAAGCCTCAAGGAACACGCAAGGATTATCGCTTGTGCTCTTCATGACACAGAGTATAATCCGCTTTTACAAATAAGCAGTTCTCCTAAGACTTCTTCCCTGAAGGTGATCGGCATGATATTAAATGTAAATGACATCAGCATGTTTGATTGGGTCATCGCGACTATTCTTCTGCTTTTTCTGTTGCGCGGTCTCTGTATTGGCTTTGTCCGCCAACTTGCTGCCACAATAGCTTTGGTCGGTAGCTGGTGGGTGGCTTCAGAATATGCTGGTTTGGTGATGCCTTATATGGAGAATGTTATCCATCGGCCGGGCGCAGTTTTTTTTATCAGTTTTGGCGGTTTATTCCTGCTCTCTGCCCTAATTTTCTCCCTAATCAGCCAGCTTTTGCATAAAGCTCTGGAAGTCAATATCCTTGGTTGGGCTAATCGTATGGCTGGAGGCTTACTTGGCGTAGCTAGAGGGGCATTGGTTATCGTGCTGTTATACATGCTTGTTGCTGCACTACTACCTGCTTCCGACCCTTTGTTCGATAGATCGCTCTCTGTACCTTACTTGAATCAAGGATCAGGTCTTATTCGCCAGTTCATCCGTGATGTCAGTATCCGCAGTGATCTCAAACCAAAGCCAGCGAAGAAAAGAAAACACGAAGAAAAACAGATGCCTCTTCCTAAAACAGCATTGCCTGCCACCACCGAAAAGGTGGAAACCGCAATAATTCCAGATCAGGCAGAGCCGGTTCAGCAAGAACCAGCTGTACTAGATCAGGGGCCAAATAACATGGAATATGAAGAACCGGTAATTATTCCGAATCAAGATGAACCAGTTCAGATGCCAGAACCAGAACAGCGGGGCCACCAAGATACTACGGAGCCGCGTTAATCATTAAGCAAAGCAGCGGCGATTTCGGCTTGCGTCAGCAGCCAGTCGCCGTCTGTTTTTTTCAGAGCTAGTTTGACTGGAGCTGCAACCTCTGTGGCTTGGCTCTCTTGCTTTTGCCGTTTCAGGAGGACAGTGGCCTGCACTGCGGCTTCTCCGTCCGCAGGAAAGTCAATACGCATGTCTTTAAAAGTAGGGGTTAGTATCTGATAGCCGTCGCGGTAGTGCATCAAATACATAATAGCCATATCTCGATCCAAGCTCTCAGCAAGACGCTTTTCTGGTACGGTCATCCGACATTCAGACGCAAGTACCGCTTTAACATCACGCATCTTGATCGCAGTCTCCATAGTGCTTTCATGTGGTTCTCGACTTATATCCCAAGACATCGCGACTAGCTGTCGTTTGATGACCTGCCGGGCAGAAAAATACCAACCGAGCCAGCTTGCTACAATTAACGCTAGGACAACGCCAACAGTGGCAGCTTTGTTTTGAACAAGTAGTTCCTTGACAGAAGCCATATTTTACCTCGCAGCAGTGATTTTATCTTGCTGCACACTGTACCTGTTCCATTAGTTAGTCGCAACAGGTGATCATGATCAATCTACCAAGAGTCTGAGTCTTATACGGTATGTTGCTTGGCGATATGATCAAACATTTGTACTAGGCCAATACTAAGGGAAAAAGTCATCTGTGGAGGCAAATTGATAGCACAACAGGCATCAAAGAGAATGGTCAGCGAGGATTCCAAGCCATCTTCTGGAGCGTGCCAGCAGATGAGCAAAGGAAAATGTGGTAAAGGATAAAGCACCAAGGCTAGATCCGCGTCAAAGCCAGAAATAGGCTCTCCTAGGAAAAGATCAGCTAAATCATTAAGCAATCCTTGCTGTTGATCAGCTAAACTTTTCAATAGACGTTCGCAGCGGCTCGTAAAGAGATTTTGTCGCTCCATACCGCCTGGCAAATCACGGAAGTTGAGCCAGCGACCAGTGATAGCTTGATGCTGTGGATTGGCGGCATAGGCAAGTAGCGGTGCCTTAACCCAAGGAATAAGATGGCATTCTGAATGCACCTGCCCCTGTCGATCTATGGCAAATTCTTTTCCCAATGACTTAAGTACCAATCTGCCGCCTATAGCATCTTCTCTAAAGATGCCGCCAATACGCGGGGCAATTTCGGCAAAATTCAGGTTGAGGATTTTCTGTTCCAGTTTGCTCAGATCTTGGACAAACTGATACAGCTCTTGTCCTGAGCCACTCTGAAGACTGGTGGCAAGGTGCTCCGTGCTTTGTTTATCCAGAAGCGGACAATCAGATAGTTTTTTTTGACCAGCACTTACAGCGGCGGCAAAAGCTAGACAGGAGGGGAGCTGGCAACGTCCACAATTGGTCTTTTCTAAAGATTTGTAAATCTCTAGCGGTGTTACTGACTTGATAGGCATAAGAAAGAGAAAAGAAAAACCGGAGCCATATTCTTCATACGGCTCCGGTTAAGAGCAAAGAGCAGCTATCAGACTTCTCTTACAGAGATAGCATCCTGCTCGCAGACTTCAACGCAGGTCTCGCAGCCCAAGCAGTCTTCTGCGTTTCCCGGTACAGATTTTCCCTCAACCAGCTCCAGTATCTGTCCAGGACAGCTAGTAATACATTCTTCACAACCGGTACATTTCTCTTTATCTACGGTAATTTCCCACATTTCTGTGCTCCTTAGATGATGGGTTTAAGAAACCCTTGCAGTAACGACCTCAATCTGTGGGCTACAAGTTTGTTGAAGAGGTTAGTCCAAAACTATCAATCTTCAGAAACAGTGATGGCATCTTCTGGGCAGACCTCAACACAGGTCTCACAGCCCAAGCAATCATTGATATTCACTGGCTCAGATTTTCCATCAACCAGCTCCAGTACACCCGCAGGGCAGTTGCCAACACATTCTTCACAACCGGTACATTTATCCTTATCTACAGTTACTTCCCACATTTCATTTTCTCCTTGGAGGTGGCGGGTTTAACAACCCTTTTTGTAAAAACATTTATACTGCTGAGTCATAGTCATCACAAACATGTTGTGATTATAGAGTAGATAGGCATCTAACAAAAAATTGGCCTACTATTATTGTTGAATAGGCTTCTGGCTTTCTTGTATAAAGAATTGAAATGAAAAATAAAAAAGACGCTTGTCTTTTCCGAGCATTTTCTACACCAACAGCGGCAAAATTACCTATAATTAAAACGCTGTCAATATTTTTTTTGTAGTTTTTTTTTCAAGAGATCTAAAAAGCAGGTGTTTTTCGTCTATCTATCTGTAGAATATTGTTTTTTCGAACAGCAAGAAACGATTTATTATTTTATCATAGTATGATGAGATCGGCCAACAAAGTTACCCCCTTTAATCAAAAAAAATTACATCGCAGGAGAAAACTTAGCTTGACGCGAACGGCAAAGTATCATATTTTGTATTTATGGTACGGAATTTTTGCTTGGGGCTGACCTATAAAAAACACTGAAAAGGAGATGAACATGAAAAAGGTACTTGTTGCCGGTGCTGCGTTGATGCTTGCCGGTGCTGGTGCAGCCGAGGCAGGAGTAACTCTCAGCGGTGATGCACGCGCTACTTATGTTGGAAGACAGGATTATCAACGTACAGCAGACACTGCGGATGGTTATAATGACTACTTTGAATCTCGCATTGGTCTGAATATCGAGGGTACGACATCGAAGCCAGGCATGTTTGTTAAGGCTCGTATCTATTTTGATGGATACGGATTTGAGGATGATGCACCTTGGAACGGTACTGAAAATCAACAGGTCACTGTTGACTATGCCTATATGCAAGTTCCTTTAGGTCCTAATTGGGCAATCAAGGCTGGTCGTGTCAATCCAGACTTCTCCAAGTTCTATTCATGGAATATTCGTCCGACTCGTGTATACGCCATGTACCAGAACGGTGATTTTTCCTTTAAACCTTTTGTTGGGGTAAAACAGGAAAACGCTACAACTGCTCTGGATAGCTGGGATGACAATGACTTCATGGAATATGGTGCTGTTGCTTCCCTGAAGCTGATGAATGGTTGGACAGTTAAAGGATATGGCCGCTACGATGATGATCAGCGCAAGTGGGATCAGAAGGAAATCGGAGAGATGGAAATTCCGGCAGGTGCTCTTGGCAATCCTGCTGCAATGACTGTTGCCTTACCTAATGGATTTACAGTTCCTCTGAAAGGAGAGGTCGAATCTCATACAGACAAATCTGGCTTCACCGGTGACCTCCTACTCACTAACGACGGTGCAGGTTGTCCTTTCAACTTTACTGCTGAGTTTGCTTATAAAGAGGCAGATCTGCAAGGTACCGAAAACGATGGTATCGGTTCCTATATTTTGCTCTCTAAGAAAATGAGCGACAGGTTTACTCCAGCAATAATCGCAGGTATGACTAAAGACGGCTATGTTGCTGATAATGACTTTGGTTTTGTCATGGTCGGTGGCGATACTTCGTCTCAGGTAATGCGAGTAGGCGACGGCGGAGATCTGCTGTTTGGTGCTTTTGTCGCTACTTATGCTGCTAGCGATCGGCTTACGCTGACAGGTAACTTCCTGTATGCTGACTTTGACAATGATGAAGATGGTACCTTAGATAATGCTATTGAAGTTTCTGGTGTTGCTGAGTATGCACTGTCTGATGCTGCTAGTCTGACCTACAAAGCTGGTTATTTGACTCCTAGCGTCAACGGCGGTAGTGGTGTTGCAGAAGACGCTTACTTCGCACATCTCCTGCGTCTGAACATTGCCTTCTAAAAGGCTATTTTCTAGGTAAGTCATAATAAAAAAAGGAGCGTTTAACAACGCTCCTTTTTTTATGCAGTTTCAGGTAAGGAAGCAAATCACAACCATCTAGCAATACACATGAAAATACGGAAGACACCTGTCTCTGGCATCTTCCGTATTTTTTCTGCTATTTTTTTGTTGATCAATAGGAAAACGTAATAGACATTCCGCCATAAAAGTTATCAGTATTTTGATCTGCTGTTGAAGCAGTTAAGTTACGATCTGCATCTTGCTGGCTAGGCTCCAAATTACGAGACCATTGAAGTTCTGGGGTAACAGTGAAAAGGCTTCCGTAAGAGACAGGCAGATTAAATGACATACATACCGCCTTATTGTCTGTTTCTTCTTGGCTGTTAAGAAAAGACGGTGTCAGTAGCGTAGCTTTAGAATCTAGGCCAACAGCAAGAATGTCACTGATTTGAAACTCCTTCGTAAAATTCAAGGTAAGGTACCAAGGAGTTGCACTCTCGTTTGATGCTAACATAGACTGCTGAGTACCAAACTTGTCTATATCTAAAAGCACTGTTCCAGCTTCCTGTTTTTCTTCAGGTGTAGCATAGAGATAACCCGCAGAAAAACCAAGCCGACTTCCTGATGACCCTTCATAAGAAAGCGTGATATTCTGTCCTTCCAGAGGGCCTTGTGCGTTAGAGAGGCTTTTAAACGTACTTGCCGACCGAGTCAGAGAGAATTCTCCCCCAAGAGTATCAACGCCCCCGTACATGCCCGCCGCCAAAAGTAAACTGCTAACAGCTGTACCATCTCCGCAAGAAGGGGTTTCACAGGGTGGGGATGCAACAGCCAAAGCAGGTAGCAACCCGACATGCAAAAGTGCTGTTAACTGAACGGTATATTTTTTTATCTTCATCTTCTTCATCCTAGGCTATGTTGTGCAATCTCTCTATAAGAAGTATAGGGTAAGACTGCATGGAGGGCCTACCTTCAGTATAATGCCTCATTGTAGGAATGACAATCCAAAAAGCTGAACTTTGGAGAAGATGTTTAAAATTTAACATTCCTGACAGTAGCAAGCAACTATTTCTTTTGTTAAATCATTGATCGTGTATCTTTCCGGTTGAATATCCACTTTCAGTCCGCGCTTGCGTACTGTTTCTGCTGTAACTGGGCCAATGGCCGCAATTTTGACCGATTTAAGGAGCTGCTGCAATTCTGCCTCATCTTGGGCATCAAGCATATTTAAGAAATTGGTTACTGCTGAAGAACTGGCAAAGGTAACAAGATCAATTTCTTGTGCCAGCAGTTGTTTGCGCAATTCTTCCTTACGACCTTGTGGCGGTACATTTTGATAAACCGGAGCCACCGTGACAGAACCGCCCGTGTCTTCCAGCATTTCGGGCAGGGTTTCCATCGCTTTCAACGCACGAGGCAGAAGAAAACGTTTCCCTTGCACCTCGTCTGCGCTTATCAATGCCTTGGCTAGGCATTCACCAGTGAATTGTTCAGGAATTAAATCTGCACGGAGACCATATTTGCTGACTTCATCAGCCGTAGTTTTGCCAACTACACCAATTTTGCAGGGCGCAAGGGCACGGCTATCGAAGCCTTTTTCGTGCAATCGCTTAAAAAAGTAAGTAACCGCATTCAAACTGGTGAACAACAACCAATCATAGGCAGTCATATTGTTTAGAGCCGCATCAATAACCGAGTAGTCAGTTACTGGCTCAATGTGAATAGTCGGATATTCTAAACACTCAGCCCCATACTCTTCTAGCTTGGAGACCAGTTCGCTCGATTGCTCACGGGTACGAGTAACCGCAATTCGCTTACCAAAAAGTGGACGGTGCTCATACCAATCAATAGTCTTACGCAGTTTGACGACCTCACCGACAATTATTAAGGCAGGTGGGGCAATTTTTGCTGCTTTAACTACTTCAGTGATAGTTGCTAATGTGCCGACTACAGACCGCTGCTGTGGAGTTGAGGCCCAGCGCACCACGGCCACTGGCGTATCTGGAGAGCGGCCATTGTCGATCAGTTTTTTGGTGATGATCGGCAAATTTTTAATTCCCATATAGACAACAATTGTGCCTGCACCAGTAGCCAGCTTATCCCACGCAATATTTGACTCTTCTTTGCCATCTGCTTCATGGCCGGTGATAAAAGCGACAGAAGCGGTATAGTCTCGGTGCGTTATAGGAATGCCTGAGTAGGTAGCGGCTGCCGTAGCGGAGGTTACGCCTGGTACTACTTCAAAATCAATGCCTGCCTTTACCAGCTCTTCAATCTCCTCTGCGCCACGACCAAAGATGAAAGGATCACCGCCTTTAAGCCGCACTACCCGTTTTCCAGCCAAACCATACTCAATCAGCAATTGGTTGATTCCATCTTGGGGAATAATATGCTTAACACCACCTTTTTTACCGACATAAATCAACTCGGCACTTGCTGGTGCATGAGCAAGGAGTTTGACGTTGGCTAAGTGGTCATAAATCACCACTTCTGCTCGTTCTAGCAAAAATTTGCCGCGCAAAGTAATCAGACCTGGATCACCAGGGCCTGCGCCAACGAGATATACTTTGCCTTTTTGAGGAGTATCGTTCATAGAATGCAGTATAAATTCTGTCGTGCCAGCGGTAAGTTACGCCTTATGACAGAGAGTCGTCAGTATTTGTATTTACAGGCGGCTAACTACGTTAGCTTACCTGTTACGCGCCCTGCTAGGGTTGGCGCGTAACGTACCATAGCCTGTTCTTTTTTGCGAGAACTTCAGCAAGAGGGCAGGGCTGTTAAGTTCTTTTGAAAGCATGAAGCATGAATCATCCTGTAAAATAGAGAAATTCACGAATCTTCTTTTGACAGAAATGGCTATGTGTCAGATGTACTTCACTCCTCAAGGAGAAAATCCGCGTGGATTCAAGTTGTAAGTGCAACTTTTGCTGGTTTGAGAAAAGAGTGAGTTGTGGTAGTATGATGGCTCATTTCTCACCACCAAGCAAGAGGAGGCACTCTTTTATGTAGTGTGATGTTCATGATGACAAACCGGGCTGTTCTTGTTCTGACAATATCTTGCTGATCCGTTCCCAAACTCGAAACAACGGCCAGCTCCTTTCTGGTATATTATCATGCGGGGCTTGAAAAATAACGTAATCGCATTGAAAAGAGAGGGCTGGGCCGTTATAATCTTACCAAGGTTATGTCAAGCGACTTCATTTACTTGGGGAGAAGTAAAAAATGCTATTTGAAAACATCTTTCGTGGAGTTTTGGTGCTTCAATGTATTCTACTCTTAATCCTGCCTTCATTAGCTCTTGGTGGCCAGATGCAAATCGAAAATAGCCAACAATTATCAGCACGAGAACAAAAATGGTTTGAAACGTTCCAGAAAGGCACCTTTTATGCGCGTGGTTGGCGGGACATCACCGCAGAACTTCTCGCAAAAGCTCCTTCTGACATGAAGGATGATTTAAAAAAGCGTCTTGATGATTTAGGCAGGAAAATAGGCCGTGAATGGAGTAAAAACAATGCTGTTAGAAAGATTGATAACGAGATGCTCCAGCAATGGGGCTGCCAGCTTCAGCAAGCAGTAGAGCAAGAGCCGACAAAAATTGTTCAGGTAGTGGCCAGCTTAAACCAGAACGTACTCACCTTACTTGATTAACCCCCTTTAAGAACGATCTTATGCGTCAGCTTTTTGGCACCGACGGAGTGCGTGGTATTGCCAACAACTATCCAATGACCACCGAAATTGCCATGCAGCTTGGTCGGGCCATTGCCTTTATTGTTAAAAGGCGGAATAAAGGCCATCACATTGTCATCGGTAAAGACACTCGGCTTTCTGGTTATATGCTGGAGAATGCCCTAGCTGCTGGCGTTTGCTCAATGGGTGTCGATGTACAGCTTCTTGGCCCACTCCCCACGCCAGGTATTGCCTTTATCACCACCTCAATGCGGGCCGATGCAGGTGTAGTTATCTCTGCCTCGCACAATCCTTTTCAGGATAACGGCATTAAGATTTTCTCACGGGATGGCTTCAAGTTACCAGACCAGGTAGAGCTAGATATTGAAGACCTGATCTTCTCGCAAAAAATGGCTGCCCTCCGGCCCGTAGCTGACGAAGTGGGTAAGGCGACTCGGATTGATGATGCCCGTGGCCGCTATATTGTTTTTCTCAAGAATACCTTCCCTAACAAATATACTTTAGATGATTTTCATATCGTCTTAGACTGTGCGCACGGCGCAGCCTATCGCGTTGCCCCGTTTGTCTTTACTGAGCTAGGCGCAAAAGTGACCTGCCTTGGCGTAGACCCGGATGGCAAGAACATTAATCAGGACTGTGGCGCACTGCATCCTGAGCTAATGGCTGAGAAGGTGCGGCAGCTTGGTGCAGACATTGGTTTAGCCTTAGATGGCGATGCTGATCGGTTGATTGTCTGTGATGAAAAGGGCGAGATCGTTGATGGCGATCACATCATGGCCATTTGCGCGGCTGATCTGATGAGCCGAGGTAAACTGAGGAAAAAGACAGTAGCTGCCACGGTCATGAGCAACATAGGCTTGGAAAAGACTTTGCATAGCATGGGGGCAAAGTTGCTCCGCACCAATGTTGGTGATCGCTATGTGGTTGAAGCTATGCGAGCTAAGGGCTACAACTTCGGTGGTGAGCAGTCTGGTCATTTAATCTTCCTTGACCATAACACCACTGGCGATGGCACCTTAGCCGCCCTCCAGCTCTTGTCTATTATGATTAAGCGGAAGAAGCCACTCTCTGAGCTGGCTGAGATCATGACGGCCTACCCACAAGTGCTGGAGAATGTCCGCCTTTCGAGCCGGATTGCACCAGATCAGATCAGAGGCTTCTCAGAAGCCCTCAAGGCAGCAGAAGACAAGCTCGGTGAACGGGGGCGGATTTTGGTGCGGGCCTCTGGCACTGAGCCAGTAATTCGGGTTATGGCAGAGGGTGAAGATGAAAAGGAGATTTCTTCACTGGCCTTAGAACTCTGTGATGTCATCAGGCGGGCGGACAGAATTTAATGTTCGTCTTTGTGTAAGAATAAATCATGAAAACAGATTTGTTAGACCTATGGTCGTTCATTATCTTAACCCAAGTTGCGACCTATAAAAACATCTGAATTTTCCCCTGTATGTGTTATGTTTTTGTTGCCTGAAAAACACACAACCGCATACAGGAGGAAACAATGAATCTCGAAATTACAGCAATTTACT
>JAPEVH010000052.1 GCA_026645415.1 Candidatus Electronema sp. | reverse complement strand
GTGTGATGAATGGTGCGCGATGCGGAACGAGAAAGGCGCTCCGGTGGACTGGCAGTTCACCACGAAGGACGCGAGGATAAAATTGAAGCATCTTTACCCGTCAATTTAATGGTGCAACAGCAGTAGTGTCCGGTTAATTTTTTGCATACGATTTTACGGCGGGTGTCGCACTGTACCAAGTTCCGCCGTCATTGATTTTGTAAAGACGGAAAAACAACAGGCTGCAGAGCGAAAAAAGAGCTAACAAGGAAGGCAATATGGAGAGCATTCGCTTCATGCCCTCCAAGGCGAAAACTGTATATTACTTCCTGAGATACACGATTTTTTTAGAGCTATTTTCACAAGTCCCGACAACTTTACCCGGAGCAGCAGCATTTTTGCTGACAATACTCAGATCGTAGGATTTCACCTTGTGTGCTAGTAGCTTCGCCTCAATCGCCTCTTTTAGCTCCTTACAGGGTTTAATACCTTTTGCTTCTGAGATAACCTTCTTGCCTATAGCTTCAACTTGGGCATCTTCGGCCTTTCTCTTCGACACATCAGCGAGCGTCATCTCCTTCTTTTTAACAGACTTCTTAGGACTTGTTACTGGAGCTTTAGCTTTGGCTTTATTCGGCACCGCCTGTTGCCGGATGTACATAATTTTTTTAGAGCTATTTTCGCAGCTACCAACGATTTTGCCGTCAGCGGTCGCTGTTTTATCAGTAACAGTGAGAACGTATGATTTCACCTTATGAGCCGCCAGCTTGCCTTCAATTTCTTCTTGCAGCTCCCCGCAAGGCTTGATTGCGGCGGTAGCTGGGGCAACGTAGAGAAGCAGTGCAGCAGTAGTAAGAAAAAAATGCTTCAATTTCATCATGGTAATGCATCTCCTTGGCCAGATCCTCGTTGGCCTAATTGCAATAGTGGAATAACAGCGCCGCCCTTTCTTTTTATCTAAGGCATATTAACACCATGCAACAGCATCTCTGTCAAGAGGAAAGCACACCAGCAATGTCTTTTTGCCACAGTTCCATGAGCTGGAGAGCCTGCTCTGCCCGGATAGCTCCCCGATCTTTTTTCCGCACCTTTTTTGCTAGAGTCGGGAAGAGACCAAAATTGATATTAGAGGGCTGAAAATGAGCAGGATCAGATTGAGTCAAATGTGTAACTAAGGCAGCAAAGGCTGTTCCCTGTGGCGGCGGAACGAATACCTGCTTAGTAGCTTGCCGCGCGGCATTAATTCCTGCCAATAGCCCCATTGCTGCTGACTCGACATAACCTTCTACCCCAGAAAGCTGTCCAGCAAGGAAAAGACTAGGCCGTTTTTTGAGCTGGAGAGAGCTATCCAATAAAGCTGGGGCACAGATGAACGTGTTGCGATGAATAGAACCAAGACGGACAAACTCCGCCTGCTCCAAGCCCGGAATAATACGAAAAATTCGTTTCTGTTCCGTATAAGTTAACTTGGTTTGAAAACCGACCAAATTATAGGCGGTTTCATCACGATTTTCCGCCCGAAGCTGGACAACCGCATGTGCCTCTTTGCCAGTGCGCGGATGAGCTAAACCAACCGGCTTCATTGGCCCAAAACGGAGAGTGTCTCGACCTCTGGCACACATCACCTCAATCGGGAGGCAGCCCTCAAAATATTTTTCTTTTTCAAAGGATTTGAGCGGTACAGTTTGAGCAGTTGCAAGGAGATCAATAAAATGCTCGTACTCTGCTTCGCTCATTGGGCAATTAAGGTAGTCACCCGGTGACTTATCATCCCAGCGTGATTTACGGTAGATGATGTCCATATTCAGGGAATCTGCTGCCACAATCGGGGCTATCGCATCATAAAAGGCCAAGTGTTGCTCACCAGTCAGCTCAACCAGACAGGCAGTCATGGCTTCTGAAGTGAGCGGCCCGGTGGCGAGAATGACAGGACTACTTGCCTGTATTGTTTGTGGCAGTTCAGTGACTTCTTGGCGGATGACAGTGATACGTGGATGTTCCTCCATCACCTTGGTGAGATGAGCTGCAAAGTGGCCTCGATCAACGGCTAAGGCACTGCCTGCCGGAACCGCTGTTGCTTCTGCCGCTCGTATGACCAGCGAGTTGAGGCGGCGCATTTCCTCTTTCAGCAGACCGACAGCTGAATCTGGCGCATTTGACCGCAAGGAGTTAGAGCAGACCAGCTCGCCCAGCAGCTCTGATTCATGCGCTGGACTAAACTTGAACGGCTTCATTTCGTAGAGTTCGACGGCACAGCCGCGCTCGGCCGCCTGCCAAGCTGCCTCGCAGCCTGCCAGTCCTCCACCAATAATCTGAATAGTTGCAGGCATTTTTATTCCTGTCAAAGGGTTGCAGAATCTAAAAGGTTCTATTCTATCACGCCCACTTCACCTTGAAAACATCGAGCCGCAAAAAAATGCTCTCTCCCTTCTTCATGAACAGAGGATGAATTTTTTGTGAATAATTCATACGGAGAAGCAGGCGGATGCAGTGCGGCTCGCACTTGTGCATTCTCACTGGTAGGAAAAAAAATATCCCACATCTTTGTTTTTGCCGTTCGTTCCACTATAATAGGGTCAAGTTGACCATTGGGAGTCTTATAACAAACAACAAAGGAAGGAGGAGTTTTTATGAAGAACAAGTGGATGGGGCTAGTTCTCTGTCTGGCAGCGACCGGACTGGCCTTAAACTCGGTAACAGTTTTTGCTGGTGATCCTAGCACGACTAATCCGAGTCAGACTAATTATAGTATATCTCAGCCCACTCTTGACGCACCGCCTAACCCAAACGAGGTGGACAAGGAATTGTCTAATGTCTGGAGTGTTCCTTACACTCGTTACAATCATGACTATCTGAAACAGAAGTACAAATTCTATCCATCCAATATCGCTTTTGAGGACAACGGCGTGCCCTTTGAGGTGCCGTCGGTCATGACCTGCGGTGGCTGCCATCCGCAGCAGTTTGAAGATTGGAAGGGTTCCATGCACGAGCAGGCCTTCCGGGACCCGATCTATCTCGGCGAGCTGGTGCTGGCCATCAAGGATGTGGGTGAAGGCATCCGCAATCAATGCGAGGGCTGCCACACTGCCGCTGCCACAGTTTCTGGGCTGGGGCCAAAGCGAGGTGAGGAGCTGGATATGTCCAACCTCACTGATCTGGCCAAGGCCGGTGTTTCTTGTGATGTCTGTCATTCCATCAAAAAGCACACCCACTGGGAAACTCCGTCACATGAGCCGGAAAACGGTTCTTATGTCCTTTCACCGGGCTACAAGGATAAGAACGGCAATAACGTTCGCACCAAGTATGGCCCCTTCCCGCCTTATCCTGGCTGCGGCGGCGGCTTCCATGAGTGCATTGAGTCGCCATTGCATCTGCGCGGCGAGCTGTGCGGTGGCTGCCATCAGGTCTTCCACTACGATGAGCATTTCCCGATCGAGCACACTTACGCCGAATGGAAGAAGGGCATCTATTCGATCAAGGGCATTCAGTGTCAAGATTGCCACATGGTTGATATCGAAACCTTCAAGCGTTCTGCTGACACGTTCCAGAAACCAAAACGGAGTGAGTACCGCCACTTCTTCAACGGTGCCAACTTCACCATGTATTTCTTGGATGAGCTGCGGGCCAAGAAGATGGGTGATGAAAAGCTGGCAGCCAATGCGCACAACAAGTATGAAATGGCTGTGGCCCGGCTCCAAGCTGCCGCAGATATGGAGATCGATCCGATTTACGATGAGAACGGTAGCTTGACCAAGATCAAAGTCCGCATTTGGAACAAGCGCTGCGGTCATGCCCTGCCCACTTCGCTGACCAATGTCCGGGAGATGTGGATGGAAGTAGTAGCCACGGATGAGACCGGCAAAGAGGTGCTGCGGAGCGGTTTTATCAGAGAAGACGGCGAGCTGGATGGAAACACCTACATGTTTAACTCCGAAGGCGCTGATATCAATATGAAGTTCACGGCTGATCCGTGGAAGCTGGTTTCCTTCACCCGGCATGACATCATCCCGCCCAAGGGCTACAAGGATGTGTACTACTCCACCCTCAGTGACCTGAGAGAGCATAACATCACCCTCCATGCCAAGCTCCGTTTCCGGGTCGCAGGCCAGAAACTGGCGGAGAAGATACTCTCCAATATGCCTAAAGGTTTTGACTTGACAGAGATATACGGTCTGACTGAAATTCCGCCCATGCCGGTTGTGGATATGCTCGACAAGACCGTGACCTTCAGTACCAAGGGCAAGCCTTCCAAAGTCCGGGTTCAGGATCGCGCTGACATCCTGCCGCAGGGACCTGCCGCTGCTGTCTTCTATAACGAGCTTGGCGGCGAGGAAGCGGTCAACAAGGCAGTTGATCTTTTCTATAACAAAGTAATGGCTGATCCTCGTGTCAATTACTTCTTTGAAGGCATTGATATGGCCACCCAGCGCCGTATGCAGAAGGGTTTCATGAACTTCGCCTTGGGCGGCAGCACGGCTTACACAGGACGCGATCTGAAAGCAGTTCATGCCCGCTTGGTTAAAGAGAAAGGTCTCAATGACACCCACTTTGACATCATCATTCAGCATTTCCGTGAGGCTTTAGAAGAGCTGCACGTGAAGCCGGAGATGATTAATATGGCGGTAAAAGTAGCTAACAGTGTTCGTGAGGATGTGCTTGGCAGAAGATAACCCGCTGCGAAGTACGTGAAAAAAACGGTATCCAAGTTTGGATACCGTTTTTTTTTGATTCGTTGACAACAGTAATGGCTCTGTCTCAGTGCTTGACAAAAGAGAACAGGCTGCCTACGATGGCGGACTGGTTCAGCCTTTCCGGCTGTTTTGCGGTGTTTCTCAGATGAGTTTAATAGGAGACGTGATGATGAAAAGACTGGCTCTACTTGCCGCTGTACTCTGTGTGCCGCTGCTCTGCTCCACCTTTGCTTGCGCTTGGAGCTTTGGGAGAAAAACAACCATCAAGGTGGGCATCAACGCGCCAATCACTGGTGATATTCCCAAGGTTGGCGAGGGCACTAAGTATGCCGCAGAGCTATGGCTGGAGGATATCAACAAGGCAGGGGGCATTGAGGTTGGCGGTACAAAATATCCGGTTGAGCTGGTGATTGAGGACAGCGAATCTAAGGCCGAGTCAGCAGTCAAGGCCAATACCAAGCTGATCAGCCAAGATGATGTGCTGATCATTATTGGGCCGCAGTCTTCCAAAGAGGCTATCCCAGCAGGTGACGTGGCCAACAACTACCAAACCCCGATGATCAGCCCGTGGTCAACCAACCCAGACACCACGGCTGGCCGACCCTATGTGTTCCGGGCCTGCTTCCTTGACCCATTCCAAGGGCCAATGCTGGCTAACTTTATCAGTGATGAGTTCAAGTTCACGAAGGCCGCCGTGCTCTATGACGTGGCCAGCGACTATCCCAAAGGCTTGGCTGAGTTTTTCAAAAAGGCATGGGAGGAGAAGCACGGCCTAGGTTCAGTGGTTGCCTATGAGAGCTTCACCACTAAAGATACGGACTTTAGCTCGCAACTCACCAAGATCGTTCACTCTGGCGCAGAGGTACTATTCACGCCCCAGTATTATAATGAAGTAGCCTTGATCGTTCAGCAGGCTAAGTCGCTGGGCTGGAAAGGGCCGATTGTCGGCAGTGATAGCTGGGGTTCTGCGGAGACAGTACAACTTTGCGGCCCGGCTTGCTACGGCCAGTTCTTCAGTACCCATTACGCTGCCGCTGGTGCGCAGGGTGCAACTAAAGCCTTTATTGACCGTTACAAGGCCAAGTACGGTTATGTGCCGGATGATGTTGCGGCTCTAACCTGGGATGCCTTGGGTTTGGCAAAGAAAGCGATTGAGTCTTCTGGCGGCTTAAGTGGCAGGATTAAAGATGATCGCAAAGCGGTGCGGGATGCCTTAGCCCAGATCAAGGACTTTGACGGTATTACTGGCAAGATGACCTTTTCTGGTACTGGTGATCCGCAGAAGTGTGCAGTAATCGTTAAGATCAGCGATAAAGGCGAGTACGAGTTCTACAAGTCGATCTGCCCGAAATGAGAGCCTAGCTGCTGCTCTGCCTACTCAGTCCAAGACTAAGCAGATACATACCTGTGGCAATCAGGATGATCACCGAACCACTGGGCAGGTTAAGATAGAAGCTGGCCCCTAGTCCAAGAGTGATGCAGAGCGCACAAACCGCTGTGGCCAGTAGCATCATCTGGCGGATGCTGACCGCAAAGCTGCCTGCAATGGCCGCAGGCAGGGTCAGCAGGGCAATGACCATGATGATGCCGACAATCCGAATCAGCAGCACTATGGTCAGGGCGGTGAGGCAGAGTAGGAGTAGGTGCAGCCACTGGGTATGCACGCCGCGCAGTTGGCTGTATTCCTCATCAAAGCAGAGAGCCAGCAGCTTGTTATAAAAGATGCAGACCACGGCGAGAATCACCACGTCCAGCCCGGCAACAAAGTAGATGTCTTGCCTGCTAATCAGGAGGATGTTGCCAAACAGATAGGACATTGGGTCAAAGTACCCTGGTGTCTTAGCAATAAAGAGATATCCCAGCGACATGCCGCCTGCCCAAAGCGCACCAATGATTGAATCCTCCCGCTGCCCAGCATGACGGCTCACTTGCGCCAGAATCACAGCAGAGAGCAAGGCCACGATAATTGCTCCGTGCATCGGGGTAAACCACGAGATTCCAGCGACGGTTTGCAGGTAAAGACCACAACCGATGCCAGCTAAGATGCAGTGCGAAATCGCGCCGGCGAGATAGCTAATCCGTCGCACCACCACAAAGGTGCCAATAATGCCAAAAGAGATTGAGGCCAGCAAGCCAACCAGCAGACCGTAGCGGAGAAAGGGCAGGTCAGGGTCAGTTAAGGCGGCCAGCAGCTCAGTCATGTTCGTGGCCCTCAGGGGCGCAGCGGTGGTCATGCCGAATCATGCGCAGGTCGCCGCCATACATTTCCTGAATCAGCTCGCCGGTCAGCTCGCTGGTCGGGTGGACATAGACCTTGTTGTTGACACAGATAATCCGCTTGAAAAAGGTTGAAGAAAAGCCCACCTCGTGCGTCACCATCAGAACTATCATCTGCTGATTCAGCTCAGTCAGCAGGGTGAGAAGCTGCTGCTCTGATGCGCGATCAAGACTGGCTGTGGGTTCGTCAAGAATGAGGATGTCACCTCCAGAGGCCAAGGCGCGGGCAATCAGCACCCGCTGCCGCTGCCCACCAGACAGGGCAGCAAAGGGCCGCTTGGCGAGATCAGCGAGCTGCACTGCTGCCAATGCCTCAAGGGCGAGTTGTTTATCTTTTTTGCTGTATTTACCACTAAAATTACTGCCAAGGCGCGCCATGCAAACTACTTCCAAGGCCGAGATGGGGAAGCAAGCATCATAGCGGGCATACTGCGGCACATAGCCAATCCGGGTGCGCGTTTCCACGGGTGCTTGCCCATAAACGCGGATGCTGCCGCTATTTGGAGTAAGCAGGCCAAGCATCAGTTTGACTAAGGTGGTCTTGCCTCCGCCGTTTGGGCCAACAATGCAGGCCGAATCCAGTGGCCAGACATCCAAGCAGACATTCGTCAGCACCGGCATATCGCTGCTGTAGGCAAAGCTAAGATCCCGTATTGCTATGGCTGCTTGCTTCACAGTTGAATCTGCTGGGGAAAATCTGGTACAAAGGAAGAGGCGGCAAGCTCTCCTTGAGCAGAAAAGAAGCGCATCTGTCCTTGCTCAGTGCACAGCCAGACCTCCTGCGCACCTTGCTCACAATAGAGCTGCCTCTTTTCCTCCATCTCCCTGTCCGTGTTGGTGGCGGAAAAGACTTCAATGCAGATTTCAGGGCAGACAGAGCAGGCGGCCTCATGCTTGATTTTGGCAAAGATACTGTCTGAAACCCAGACAACATCAGCTACTCGTATTCCTTTGCGGGTTTGAATGGCGCATTCAGGCAGAGTCTTGCCACCGCGCAGCAGGGAGCGGAGGAGGAATTCCAGCTCACCCTGGAGGGCTGCATGATAGATTTTTACTGGAGTCATGAGCACCTTTCCCTCTTCATTCAGCTCAATTTTGAACGGCAAATTCTGTAAACTCGGATGCTCGCACACTTCCTGCCAGTTCATGCTTTGCTCTCGGTTCAGTTGCTGCTGCCCAGAGCCGAGCTGATCTGCCCGGCCATGAAACGCAGATTCTCCGGCACATCTTCCGCCAAAGGGTCAAGCAATGCCACTTTGCCGCCAATGGCCTGCGCAATGGTCTCGGCGTTCTTGCGATCAAACTGCGGCTGGACAAAGATCACTTTTACCTGCTCCTTTTTTGCCTTGGCGATCAGCTCGTAAAGCTGCCTAGGCGCAGGCGACTTGCCTTCGATCTCCACGGCCTCTTGGCGCAGGCCAAAGGCATGGGCAAAATAGCCGAATGCCGGGTGAAAAACGAGAAAGCTCTGGCCCTTGAACGGAGCCAGCTTTGTCCGCAGTTCCTCATCTAGGCTGGTCAGTTCTTTTGAGACCGCTTGCAGATTCTCCTGATACGCTGCCGCGTTCGTTGGATCGGCTTCTGCTAGGGCGCTAGCCATGCTCACTGCCATTTTCTCCAAATTCTGCGGATCAAGCCAAACATGCGGATCAAGGCCAGCATGATCATGTTCGTGCTCATCATGCTCCGTCATGGGGATCTTTTTAATCTTTGCAACAGTATCGACAATCTGCACAGCACTCGTGGCCTTTTTGATTTTAGCTAACAGGCCGCGCTCAAACTCCAAACCAATAGCAAAATACAAGCGCGCCCGGAAAAGGGCGGTGAGTTGTTCCGGGGTCGGCTCCATGCCGTGCGGCTCTTGCCCTTTGTCCAGCAGTACCTTGACATCAACCAGCTTGCCGCCAACTTGCTCGGCCAGCCATTTCTGCGGTAAGATAGAAACCAGCACTGGCACAGGTGCAGCAGAAACGCTAGGCGCGATAAGAATGCTCAACAGTACGCTAATAAGCAGTTTCTGAAACATTGTCTTAGGATAGGGCAGGCTTGTTGGAAAAGCGATTGGCTTCGTCTTTTTTAGAGGTCTTGAATCTTTTACAAGAGCTTCTCCTTAATTGCAACCATTTCTCTTCAAGAGAAAGCACCTCGCTTATAAAAGAAGAAAGAGGAAACCTTGACTCAAGGTTACACAGCGAAAAGTCTGACTGCGCCACCTTCCTTTATTGATTTTTTACACTGGGCCGGGTACCTTGTTGCTTTGCGGTTAAATCGGCTATTTCATTTTATTCATGTTCTCATGTGGGGCTGTATTATGGCACAATTCCTCACCTCAACTGAAATCAACTTGCTCTTAGAGAGACTGATCAAAGATGCTCAAGAGCGGCTTATTCTTATCAGTCCTTATCTCAAGTTGAATGACAGAATGCGGGAGCTGCTGCAAGACAAGGGTGATCAACTTCCTGAAATAAGAATCGTTTATGGCAAGCAAGATTTGCATGAAAGCGAACAGCAATGGCTTGCTCAACAGCCACATATCAAGATCAGCTTTTGCAAAAACCTTCATGCAAAATGCTACCTCAGTGAACAGTATTGTATTGTCACCAGCATGAATCTATATGACTTCAGCCAAGTGAACAACAATGAAATGGGTATCGGCATTCATAAAACACAAGACAAGTTATCCTATAACGATGCCTATGACGAAGTACAGCGACTGATTCGTATCAGCGAAAAGGAAACAGGTGTACAAGCTAAACAAGAACAAGAATATAAAAAGCTAACCACTGCAAAGCTGGCTATTCATTTTGAAAAGAAAACTCCTGAAATGGAACTGATTCTTATCAAGAATGGTTGTTTAGAGATTGTCAATGGTCAAAAAGAGCTGACAGAAAAGGGACGACAAAAGTTAGGCGGCGAAAAAAGACGAGGACGTGATGGCTCTTTTTATTTTCTCTGGGATAACCCAAAACTGAAATAAGCAGCTATTGCTATGCTGGAGGTTATGAATGCCCGCTAGACAATCCAAGCAAACTATCGCGTTTTGCTGGTTCGCTCTTCTTTTTTCGCATCTGGCTTGATAAGTGTCGGTTTAGATTGCTTTTGCGGATTGTTATTGGGTAATACGTTGACCTCTTGTGGGGTATAGGACTTAATCACAATCGGTTCATGGCCTGACACAGGTACGCTGGAAACTTCTACTGGGAGCGTTTGCGGCAATGACACATCCTCGCCAACTTGGACTGAGGCAATAAAAAGTAAAGAGAGACCATGCGGATCAATAGTCAGTCGTTCTGGTAAACTCGCGAACACAGAGACTGTGTCTGGTTTGAGGAGAACTGGTTTGTCTGTAGCTGTAGCTTTGATCGGAATGTTATAGATGATCTTCTCAACAAACTTCTCCTGCATGGTAATTTTAGCGGCAACTGTTGTCTCACCAATCAGGCTCATCAGTTCTGAGGAAAGAGCAAGGTTTACAGGAACGGTCTCTGAACGTGTTTTACCCTCCAAATCAATAGGGACGGTTTTCAACACTTCCTGCTCTGCCAACAAAGACTCAGGCCCTGAGACAAGAATTTCATTAGGCGTGAGCGTCAATTCCTTGAGCGCATAACCTAAGCCAACCTTACCTGTTACTTGTGCTTCTACAGGAATACGCCTTTGCACAAGTTGATCAATAGACAGCGTAATGCTGGCTGGTTGAATCCGCAGGACAGAAATACCGCTAGGAAGCTGAAGAGGGAGGCTATCTGTACTAATCACCACGGTATCTGAGGACGCTTGCGACAGATCAACCGGCAGGGAGAGATTGCGGTTGCGCATCTCCTGCATGATTGTCCGAGGGCCACGTAAGGTGACTTCTGCTGTTTTCTGATACTGGTTATAGATCACTAACTGCTTTGGCAAATTGAGAATCTCTACCGGCACAGTGAGCGTCAAATCCATCTGATCTGCACCTACCACGAGCAACCAAATCAGTACGCCCAGGGCAAACGAGACAAAGATCAGGAGAATCTCTTGATAGCCTTTCTGGCTGTATCTCTTGGTTAGTTTCACTTGGTACCTTTCCTCTTGCGCCAGTTTTTCCAGAAAGGAGTGCTCTTCTCTTGGATTAGAAAGATATCTTTCAGAACTGTCTCCAACTTTTCCTCATCCCGCATGGGCGTAATGGTTCCACCCTGTACCACAGAAATCTCTTGCGTCTCTTCTGAAACGGTGATAATCACCGCATCTGTCATTTCGGAAAGACCTAATGCAGCCCGATGGCGCATACCATAGCGCTTATCCACGGCAAGGTTCTTTGACAAGGGCAGCACACAGGCAGCAGAATGAATTCGTCCCTTCTTGATGACGATAGCACCATCATGGAGCGGCGACTTCGTGTGAAAGATAGCGAGCAACAGCTCCTGAATCAGCTTGCTGTCAATGACGAAGCCCGTCTCAATGTATTCTTGAAGGCCAGTTTCCCGCTCGATGATAATCAGGGCACCGATACGCCGCCGGGAGAGACTGACTGCGGCCGAGATAATCTGAGTAAGATTGTCCGCAGCAAGGCTGCCGCTCTTCATAAAGGGAGTTCGCCCCATTTCCGTGAGGGCACGGCGGATATCGTCCTGAAAGATAATGACTGTTATAAGGAGGATAGAACTCAGCAGCGACCTGAGCAGGAGCTGAAGAGCCAGCAAGTCTAAGGCGGTCGAGAGAAAATACAGGAGAGCAATGACCAGTGCGCCAACCAGCATTTGTACTGCTCTGGTGCCTCGGATGAGGATAATGGTGCGATGAACAATAAACGAGACGATCAGGATATCAACGATATCCTGCCAGCGAAGTGGATTGGGAAGGCTGAAAGAATAGAACAGTTCATGCATGGCGGAAAAAAGCGCATCCTAAAGAAGAGGCAGAGAATAACTAACAGGTTTTTGTATAACACGCTGCCTAGGTTCTGAACAGGGCAAAACAAGGTTTGTCGTAATTTTTCTCATGCAAGAGGCACTGAAGCACTTGTCTCCTTGTCGACCTCTTTTTCAGCTTGAAGATAATTGATACATATTGTAAGTTTGCGATCTTATGCTGCTCTCTAGTTTTTTTCCTTCTGTTACCTGATATGCGTAACAGCAACAAGACCTGCACCCACTCAGTTTCGTGACTCAAAAACAACTAATACCCTGTGTTCAAGAGCAGATCAAGGCCCTGTCGATCTACAAGCCGCCTTGGTCAGCCATTGATCGAACTCGTTTCCTTCGTTTTGATCTGAATGAAAACACTCTGCCTTTGCCAGACTGCGTGAAAACTGCGTTAAAAGGCTGGATTGACGCGGATCGCATCCCGCTCTATCCTGAATACGCAGACTTCATGCCGAAGCTGGCTCAGTATGTTGGTACTGCTTCAGAGCAGCTCTTGGTGACCAATGGCTCAGATCAGGCTATTGAGGTAGTGCTGCGCTCTTTCCTCAGCAAAGGCGACGAGCTGCTCATGGCCCAGCCCGGCTTTCCCATGTTCAGTCAGATTGCCGGGGTGATTGGTGCCAAGATCAAGGGCATTCCGTACACGTCTGACCTCCGCTTTCCGCGCCAAGACTTCTTTGCTGCTGTTAGCTCATCAACCAAGCTGATTGTGTTGGTCAACCCTGATAATCCAACAGGAGTCTCTATCTCGCAAGAGGTGATTGAGGAGGCACTCCGGCAACGTCCTGAGCTACCAGTCCTTGTTGATGAAGCCTACTTTGAATTCACTGGCGCAACCAGTCTTGAGCTGCTTGCTCAGTACCCTAATCTAATCATTCTGCGTACCTTTTCCAAGGCTTTTGCCCTTGGTGGCTTGCGGCTTGGCTACATCATTGCGCACCCAGACCTCATTACTGAGTTTACCAAGGTACGCGGCCCCTTTGATGTCAATACCTGTGCCATAGCCGCTGCCGAGGCCCAGCTTGCTGATCCTGCGGCAAGCTGGAGACGCTTTCCTCAAGAAACCATGCAGGTTTCTAAGCCCTACCTCGAAGCCTTTTTCAAGGAACATCAGGTACAATACTATCCCAGTGCAGCCCATTTTCTGCTGGTCGAACCAACAGACCGTGATCAAGCTGTTACCTATTTAAAGGAGCAAGGCATTCTGGTGCGCCCAATGCTTGCTCCAGCAATCAAGACAACCTTCCGTATGAATGTCGGCACCTTGGCGCAGACCCAGCAGTTTACTGCTGCTTATGCCGACTATCTTCGGCAGCAATAATAAAGGAGTTCCTATGCAAGTGAATATCTACGACCTCAATACACTTACAGCAGCAGACAAAGCCAAGATTATGCGGCGTTCCGAGTTGGATATTGAGAGCTTTCAAGAGACTGTCCGACCTGTTATTCGTGATGTGCGCGAGCAAGGCGATCAGGCGTTAATCGACTATTGCGCCAAGTTTGACAAAGTAACGCTGCCGATTACGGCCCTCCAAGTAACTGAGGAGGAGTTTGCCCAAGCTGACCGCAACCTTGATCCAGCAATCAAGGCGGTCATTGAGCGGGCTGCTATCAATATCCGCAAGTTTCATCAGGCGCAGATGCCAGAGGAAATGTGGTTCACTGAGATTGAGGACGGCGTTCTTGCGGGCGAGAAGATCACGCCGATTACTTCTGTTGGTATCTATGTACCGCGTGGGAAAGGCTCTTTTCCGTCGGTCATGCTGATGCTTGGTATTCCAGCCGTGATTGCTGGGGTGCCGGAGATTATCATCTGCACCCCGCCCACCCCTGAAGGCGGGGTAGATGATGCTTCACTGTTCACGGCCAAAGTGTGCGGCATTCGTACCGTGTATAAGGTTGGTGGGGCGCAAGCCATTGCAGCAATGGCCTTTGGCACGGAGACCGTGAAAAAAGTCCACAAGGTGATTGGGCCGGGCAATGCCTATGTGTCTGCGGCTAAACGCCTGCTCTATGGCCACTTGGATGTGGGGACTCCTGCTGGCCCGAGTGAATCCATTATCTTGTGTGATGAGAGCGTTGATCCACGAATCGCGGCCCTAGATTTGCTGATCGAAGCAGAACATGGCCCAGATTCCACCGCCCTGCTGGTTACGCACTCGCGAGAGGTTGCCGAGCAGGTCAAAGCACTGCTGCCAGACCTGATTGCTGATCTGCCAGAGAAACGCCGCGAGTTCAGTACCACTGTGCTGGCAAATTACGGGGGGATTGTTATCACCCCTGATCTGGATGCGTCCGTCCAGTTTGTCAACGACTTTGCCCCTGAGCACTTAGAAGTGCTGACCAAGGAGCCAATGCTCGTCTTGCCCAAAATCCGTAATGCCGGAGAGATTCTCCTTGGCCAACACACGCCGATTTCTGTCGGCAACTATGCGCTGGGCGTGAATGCTATCCTGCCGACTGGTGGCTTTGCCCGGACTTTCTCCTGTGTGACGGTGCATGACTTTCTCAAGCGTTCTTCTATTGGTTACATGTCTGAGCAGGGCTACAACAGCCTCAAGGATGTGGTGCAGAAGTTTGCTGAGTACGAGGGCTTTCCTGCTCATGCAAATGCGATTAAGAAGCGGTAAGCCTTGGAGAACCTTCTGAGGGAAGGTCATGAACTTTGACTTTAATGACGAGTAGAACCAGCTCTTACTGCACGAGCGGGGCGTTACGTTTCAGGATGTAATTGATGCTATATCCTCGACAAGGGCGTGCTGGCTGATTTTCCTCATCCCAATGCTGATCGTTACCCAAATCAGCGCATTATTGTTGTGGAGATTGACAGTTACACGTACTGTGTGCCATTCTTGACAGAAGGGGCAACGATTTTCTTCAAGACTATATCTTTCCGAGCCGTAAATTCATGTACCTGCTGGAGGGCGAAAAATGACCATGTCGAACAAGGCAGCTCCACTTGATCAGGAAGAGCAGGACTTACTGGAAGCACTTGAGCAGCTTGATGCAAAAGCATTGCCTCCTGTGTCTCCCGAACAGCAGCAGCACTTCCGGGAAGCTGCGGCCAGCTTTGTGAACAAAGAAACCAGTCTGAGCATCAGCATGGATGCCCTTGAGATGGAGGAGCTGAAAAAGCGGGCAGCCAGCAGAGGCATCAGATGCCAATCTTTTGTTAAAGACATCCTTCATAAATATCTTACCGGCCAGCTTCTTGAGAAGAATGCTTGCTGAAGGCCAGCCGCAAAGTTAGTGGGTACCCATCAGCGTGTCTGATGGGTACCCTTGAGAATATCTGGAGGGTACCCACTAGCGTGTCTGATGGGTACCCACTAGATTGCTTGGTCGTCACCCTCCAGTTTTTTTCCTGCTCCGCCTTCAGTCATTCTCGTCCGTGTCCCGCCTGTATTAAGCCACCTGCCTAGAGAATCTTTAGCAATTATCCTATTGAAAAAATTGGCAGGAGGGGTATGCTGGTTTTTCTGGTGCAGCACCAGATTGGTTGCAGGGTGCCTTTGAGATTGTCGCCTGTAGGGGCAAAAGATTTTTTGCCCCTACCCCATGAATAACCGAGGTATATAGGTCATGACGAATGAAGAGCTGCTGAAGAAGATACAAAAGGCTAAGGCAAGCGGAGCAACTGAGCTTGACCTTAGCGGTAACCAGCTAACTGAGCTGCCGTCGGAGTTGTTCCAAGTTACGAGTTTAACGAAGCTTAACCTCAACGGCAACCATCTCACTTCCCTACCTAATGACATTAAGAGTCTGACCAAATTATCAGTGCTTACTCTTCGCAGTAACCAGCTAACCAAAGTTCCGTCAGAGATATTCCAACTGCTGAACTTGACGGATCTTTGTCTTAATGATAATCATATCAATACGCTGTCGCTAGAAATCTCCTTACTGGCTAATCTGACAGAGCTTGACCTCAGCGGTAATCAGCTCAAGCAATTACCGCCTGAAATTGGCAAGCTGACCAGCCTAGTAAAGCTGGAACTCTGGAACAATCAAATCGCCAAACTGCCAATAGAGATATTCCATCTCAAGAAGTTGGAGAAGCTTACTCTCAACGAAAATCCGTTAGCCCAATTGCCGCCAGAAATTGAACTGCTGGCCAATCTCAAGGAACTGTACATAGGCAAATGTCAGCTCACCCACCTGCCGCTGGAACTCTTCAAGCTCACCAAGCTGGAACGACTCGGACTATGGGAAAACCAGCTCCAAGAAGTGCCAGTAGAATTAAGCTGCCTATCTAAGCTGATCTATCTTGATCTAAGTAGAAATCAACTGAAGAAAGTACCGACAGGAATATTCAACTTGAAGGGTTTGACAGCACTTCATCTCACGAACAATCGGTTCGTTTCCCTGCCCAATGAACTGTTTCAGCTAACAAACCTGACGTGGCTCAACCTCAACAGCAATCAGCTAACCAAATTGCCGCAGGAGATTGGCCTGCTAACCAATTTAAAGGAGCTTCACCTTCATAAGAATCAGATAATCCGGCTGCCAGCTAAAATCGGTCAGCTGATTCAGCTAGAATTACTTGACCTTGGCGGCAACCGACTCACCAAATTACCGATAACAATCGGCCAGCTTGCCAAATTAACCCAGCTATACCTCTGGGAAAATCCACTCAATCGGCTGCCGTCTACAATCTGCCAGCTTGCTAAGTTGACAACACTTAACCTCTGGGGCACACCCATAACTTTCCCGCCGCTTGAGATCGCCGAGAAGGGGATTGAGGCGATACGCCAGTATTTCATAAGCCTTGACAAAGGCGAGCGACCCCTCAACGAGGTGAAGATCATCTTAGTCGGCGAGGGGGCAGCAGGTAAGACTTCCTTGGTCAAGCAGCTCCTCGGCCAGCCTATTGACGGAGGCGAGAAAACCACGCCCGGCATCAACATCCAAGACTGGGAGCCGTACTGCGACGGTAAGCAGATCAGGGTCAATATCTGGGACTTTGGCGGCCAAGAGATCCAGCACGCCACGCACCAGTTCTTCCTCTCAAAGCGCAGCCTCTATGTCCTAGTTCTCAACAGCCGTAAAGATGAACGCACGGAATACTGGTTGCGGCATATCGAGGCATTTGGCGGGGACTCGCCCGTGCTGGTGGTACTCAACAAGCAGGATGAGAACCCCGCTTTTGATGTTAATCGCGCCTTTCTACAGAAAAAGTACCCAAGCATACGGGAATTTTTCAGCACTTCCTGCAAGACCGGCAAGGGCATAGCTGACTTCAGAAAGGCACTGCTGACTGAGCTGACCACAATGCCAATGCTAAAGACTATCTGGCCTGCAAACTGGTTTGTGGTCAAGCGCAAGCTTGAGGATATGGATAATTCCTACATCAGCGCGAATGAGTACAGAAAGATTTGTAAGGAAGCTGGTATTACCGATAAGCAACCCTGCGAAACGCTGATTGACTTCCTCCATGATCTGGGTGTAGCCGTACATTTCAGGGACTTCATTCTGGATGCCATGCACGTGCTGGACCCGCTCTGGGTCACGACCGCTGTTTATAAGATCATCACTGCTGAGAAGATGGTGGACAGCACGGGCTTTCTGCGTTTGAAGCATCTGGGCGAAATCCTACCGCAGGATGACAGCGAGAATTTTTCCTGCCCGCCGGAAACGTACCCTTTTATTATGCGCTTAATGCAGAAGTTCGAGCTGTGCTACCCGGTTGGCGAGGAGGCTGTGCTCATCCCCCAGCTGCTGTCGGTGTCGGAGCCAGAGTTCAACTTCAAGCAGGACGGTTCGCTCCGTTTTGCCCTCTCTTATCCAGATTTTTTGCCGCCCTCGGTCTTTCCCCGCTTCATGGTCAAGGTGTATAGGGACATTGAAGACGGTTTCCGCTGGCGGACGGGCGTGGTGTTGAATGACAAGATACGTAATGCACAGGCTTTGGTGAAGGCGGATGTGGAAGCGCGGAGCATTAGCATCTGGGTGCAGGGCGAACGCCGCAGGGAGTATCTGAATTATCTCCGTTACCAACTGGCTGACATCAATAGCAGCTTTGAGAAGCTCAAGGTTATGGAGCTGGTGCCGATGCCTGATAACCAAGACATCACCGCAGACTACGTCACCCTGCTGGAATGCGCAAAGAATGATATTGATAAATACATTCCCACTGGTGCAACAAAGGTATACAGTATCATTGAGCTGCTCGGTTTAGTCCAGCCCAAGGATGCTGGAGAGCTAATTAACCTGTTGAAGATGATTGGCATAGAATTAAACGATGAGGTTTCTATGCCAGACACTCTTTCAAGTGGTGTTAATAAAAAAATCGGTGTGCGCGAGGCAATCGAACAGACACGACTGAATGATAAGGAGCAGCTAGCTGAACTACTAAAGAAGATCATCAAGAAACCAGACGAAAGGCGATCTCTTATTGATATGATAATCGATTGCGTTGTTATAATACACGTTCCACCATTCATTAGCTTCAATCTTACTTGCCTATTCAAGAATATATGGGCCTATTATAGGCAGCGACACCAGCAATCAACAAGATGACCCCCACCCTTTAACAGCATTTTCCGCTACCCTTGCAACCAAGGGCAGCGTTTGCAGCAACCACCTCAACCCCATAGCCCCTGAGCGGCTACGAGGGCGCGGCCGTGACCAGCCTCAGCATAGCTGTGGACGACTTTGTCGGCTTGACCGCCTTTATCCGCAACAACTACGCTGGCCGTCTGGTTGATGTGCTGGATGTGCAGGTGGCATAGCTTGAGAATGCCGCATGTATGGGCGAAAGATCGTTCGCCCATACTTTAGGAAAAGAATGACACCACAACAACAGGTTATCCCCGCGCCGTAGCTTTTACTTCACGTCTCCTAGAAATACTCAGGATAGTGTTTCTTCGCACATTCTTGGCAGAAGCCGTGGCTGAACTCCGCCTTGGAGTGACTGCCGATATACTGCTCCAGTACATGCCACTGGCCGTTCTTGTCCCTGATCTTTTTGCAGAACGAGCAGATAGGCAGGATTCCCTCAAGCTGCCTGACCTTGGAGAGTGCCTCTTGCAATTCCGCAATCAGTCGTTCTCGTTCCTCTGCCGCTTCTTTCCGGTCAGTGATCTCCAAGCAAACCGAGTGGATTGCTGGCCGCTTCTCAAAGAACGAGACATGAGATGTTACAGAAACCCAGAACTCCTCGCCAGAAGGTCGCTTGGCCTTGATCTCAAAGTCATTAACATAGCCTTGCTCGGCAACCTGATGCAGAAGCCTATCCCGGTCAGCAGGGTCAGCATACCAGTCCTGTGCCAACTTCTTGACAACAGGATCTTTTGGAGAAGCAAAGAGACTGATGGCTTTGGCGTTCACATACAAAATCTGTCCAGTCTCCATATCCGTCACGCCCACGGCCAGCGGTGCGTTATCTGCCAAGAGACGATATCGGGCCTCGCTCGACAAGAGAGCCTGCTCGACCAGCATCCGCTCTTTGATCTCCTGCTCCAAGCGGCAATTGGTCTGACTTAGTATTTCAGTACGCTCGGCCACCTGCATTTCTAAACCCGCATTCAGGCTGCGCAGTGCCAATCGAGTTGTTGTCAGTTGACGAATCAGGACAACGAGTATTGCGATGATCAGCAATAAGGCCATAAAGGCAGCGATGAGCGCAATGATCGTTCCTTTATGCAGTTCCCAGAGCGAATACTGCCGGTTTTTGACGACACTCTCTGGTGGTAGAGCTGCAAGGGGAATGCCGTGCCGGATAAGGGCAAGATGATCAAAGATAAACTGATTCTCTCCCCCAATTGTTATTGGTAGAGAAGAGGCTGCTGTGCCGCCTAAAATACGCAGACCAAGCCGGGCTGCTAAACGGGCCTGTTGCTCGATACTGTACATACAACCGCCAACTGTGCCCGTGCCGATGAATTGATCATAGCTACTGAGCACTGGTACTGCCGCAACCTGAGCCAGCTCTTGCAGGGCATCAATGGGCCGAAACTTGTTCCCAGCAGCATCCTCAAACATCAGGTGGTAGAGAATTGCTGTAGTTGGCGGCAGGACAGCAGCGCACTCCTTGATCTCCTCTAGGGACAGGTCGTGCCAATCTATGATATTCAGCCGTCCTCGCAAGGTTTGCTTGAGTGTCTCTACAGCCTTTATATCCTCCTCTTGGTCAACCTTGCCTGCCCCGCGTACAATAACTACCTCCTTCAGCTTAGGCCGAACACGGAGCAGCCACTCTACGGCCCGAAGATGATCAATCTGCGAACTAATGCCAGTGATGTCAGGCGGCAGCGGCTGGTAGGCAGTTAGCCGCTCACTCATCAGGTCGTAGAAGACCGCAGGTACATAAGGCAGAACCTCCTGCCGATGCTCCAGCCAGAAGGCCAGCGAGCCTTCACCAGTCAGGAGCACTAAGTCAACTGGGTAGTGGCCGTATTTTGCCTCCAGCAAGCGGAGAAACTGCTCTTTGCACTCCTTTTCCGCAAAACGGTTCAGATCAAGGTACTCTACGTACAGCTCCACGTTGAACTGCTGCGCCTTGGCAAACTCCTCCCTCAGAGCACGGGTTGCCAACACAGTGTGAGGCATATCTGTCTGATATGGAAAGAGGACTAGCACTTTCTTGGCGGCCTGCTTGACCAGACCATCTGCTTTGGCCACCGGGATTCCTTGCTTGACCCAGCTCTCTTGAGGTGGCTGTAGCCCGTCCTTGGCAAAGGTAAAGAGCAGCACAAAGGCTAGGCTAACGAAGAGAATTTTCCGCCAATGTATCATAAGTGGTTCCTTGTATCGTATCAGTTCCTCTCTCTTCTTTTTCTCCGATTTGGTCAGAGGATACAAGCAAGAACCGTATCGCAACACGTACTCTTTTGTCGGGCAATAACAAAAATGAACAAGAGAGCCAGAGCAGGCAGATCAACAAATACACCGCAGGAAGAGCGTATCAGGCTGCTTTCGGGTATACTAAAGACGCTCTTCTTTCTTTGGCACATTTCTTGCTTGAACAACAAAGGGCAACAACTACCCTCACCTTTATTTCTTTGTAGGGGAACATTATGGGCGCAGCACTGCTAAAAGAACGGGAAAATCAAGTTCACGTTAAGGGCGAGAAGCCCTTTAATATAGTTTGTAACAAGGACAGTTTGGCTGGAGCTGTGAGCCAGCGCGCTTGCGTATTCTGCGGGTCACGAGTGGTTCTCTATCCCATTGCCGATGCCCTGCATTTAGTGCATGGCCCTATTGGTTGTGCAGTCTATACATGGGATATTCGCGGAGCACTTTCCTCTGGGCCAGAGTTACACCGGCTTTCCTTTTCCACCGATCTCCAAGAGCGAGATGTTATCTTTGGCGGAGAGAAAAAGCTCCGCAGTGCCCTGTTAGAGCTGATAGAGCGACACAGCCCCAAGGCTGCCTTTGTCTATTCAACCTGCATCGTTGGCATTATTGGTGATGACCTAGAGGCGATCTGCAAAGGCGTGGCAGCGGAAACTGGCATTCCAGTGATTCCGGTGCAGTCGGAAGGCTTTAAGGGGAACAAGCGAGCAGGCTATCAGGCCGCCTGTGATGCTATGTTTCGCCTGATCGGTACGGGTGACACAGCAGGTATCTCTAAGTTCTCTCTGAATATTCTTGGTGACTTTAACCTTGCTGGAGAAATATGGATGGTGCGAGAGTACTATGAGCGGATGGGCATTCAAGTTGTGGCCAATGTCACTGGCGATGGCCGAGTTGCCGATATCTGCCGGGCGAACGGCGCAGCCTTGAACGTGGTGCAGTGTTCTGGCTCTACCATGCAGCTTGCCAATATGATGGAGGAAAAGTACGGCACCCCCTCGTTGCGAGTTTCGTACTTTGGCATAGAGGATATGTCTGAAGCCCTGTACGACATTGCTCGCTTCTTTAAAAAGCAGTACCCAGATGATCCAGAGGCAGACAAGATCATGGAGCGCACTAAGGCATTGGTGCAGGAAAAGGTGCGCGAGCTGGTGCCACAGTTAGAGAAGTATCGTAAGGCGTTAGCAGGAAAAAAGGCAGCGATTTACGTGGGTGGCTCGTTCAAAGCCTTTTCTCTGGTCAAAGCCTTCCGCCTAGTAGATATGGACGTGGTGATGGTCGGCTCGCAGACAGGTACAGAGGAAGACTACCGTGAGCTGGCAGCAATCACTGATCCGGGCACGGTTATTGTTGATGATGCCAATCCGTTGGAGCTGAACTCCTTTCTCAAGGAAAAAGAAGTGGACATCTTTGTTGGTGGAGTTAAAGAACGGCCTATTGCCTACAAGCTGGGCATCGGCTTCTGCGACCATAACCACGAACGCAAGGAAGCCTTGGCAGGCTTTGAAGGAATGCTCAACTTTGCCAAAGAAGTCTATTCTTCGGTTATGAGTCCAGTTTGGCGTTTTGTACCGAGAAAGAAGCCAACAGCCTAGCGCAGTTACTTCCTTCTTGTCTGATAAAGCGGCTTCCAGTTGGAAGTCGCTTTGTTATTTAGACCAGACATCGCTTCTCTACATCACTGACCACGGCTTGGGCAGGAAGATATGACGATACAGATCTAAGGCATAGCGGTCAGTCATCCCAGCAATGAAGTCACAGACAAGGCGATGGAGCTGTTTTTCGTCTTTGCTACTCGCAGGTGCTTTTCGTCTTTGGCAAACTGGCTCTGGGCCGCTAGGAAACTCATGCTCTAGGAAAAAGAGATACAAATCGCTGATTACATTTTGGGCCTTTTCAAATTCACTGTGTACTAAACTGTTCCGGTACACCGTATCAAAAAGAAAGCTGCGCATCCCGCAGATGACTTCTTGCATCATTGGACTCAGGCGAAGACGGCCCTCATCCGTTCGTAGTGTCTCGGCAATGAGATCGCGCATCATGGCGGCAATACGTAGATCAGGTCTATCACCAACCACTCGCCGTAAGTGGTCTGGTAGATCGTCTTCTCTGATCATCTCAGCACGTAGCGCGTCGTCCATGTCATGGTTGAGATACGCAATAATATCAGCGACCCGAACCGCTTGTCCTTCAAGGGTAGCAGGGAGCTTTTTAGGATCATCAGGCAGAATATCGCTGTATCCTTTTGAATGCCTGACAATGCCATTCCTCACTTCCCAGGTCAGATTGAGTTTCTCTAAGGAATCAACCACTCGTAGGCTTTGGACATAATGGCGGAAGCCACCCGGATGCAGGCGATTGAGGCTATATTCACCGGCATGGCCAAAAGGTGTATGACCAAGATCGTGACCAAGAGCAATGGCTTCGGTCAGATATTCGTTGAGATGCAGACATACGGCAATAGTACGGGCAATCTGAGAGACTTCCAGAACATGGGTAAGGCGGGTGCGGTAATGGTCACCGGTTGGGGCAAGAAAGACTTGGGTCTTGTGCTTCAGACGACGGAAGGTTTTGCAGTGAATGATTCGGTCACGGTCACGCTGAAAGACCGTGCGCAGATCACAGGGCGGCTCTTCCCGGAGCCGTCCTCGCGACTTGCTGCTAAAGCAGGCATAAGATGAAAGGATGAGCGATTCCTGCTCTTCTAGCTGTTGGCGAATAGTCACGGTGGAATCAAAGCATAGAAAGAATACTATGGACAATATCTAACAGTCATGGTTAAGAAAGTCAAATGCTTTTGAATACACCCGCTGATAGAACTGTCTTGTCTTCTTCCTGTTCTGAAGCAGCAGAAGCATATTGTTTCTCAACAGCGTTTATGGTATGAAATCATGAATGAATATCCACTTACAAGGAAAGGTAAAAATGAGAAGAAAAGCAATGCAACAAGGTTCTAGCTGCTTGGCCATCGCTATTATATTCGTGCTGACAGCCTTGGTATCACCAAGTTATTCAGTAGGCATAGGCAATATTTCAGGAACAGTGACTGATGGCAGCGGTAATCTTATTCCAGGTGTAGAAGTTTCTGCATACGATCTACAGGATACATCTGGATTTCCACCTATACCTGTAACAACAGATTCTAATGGAATATACATAATACCAGATTTGCCAATAGGCGAGAAGAGATACAAGGTACTGTTTGTAAGAACTGGCTACCTAGACCAGTGGTACAATAATGCGCCGATGTCAGACTGCGCTGAACCCGTAACTGTGCCAGACAACGATACTACAACTGCGGATGCAGTGCTGGTTCCGGGGACAAGCAGTAAGTCACAAAAGAGAATTGCTGCAATTGCTCCTGCACAGTCTCCTCTCAATAGCAGTAGTCTTTCAGGGCGCGTTACCTTGAATGGCACGGCATTCAAATGCGCTAAAGTTGAAGCATATAATGCTGCTGATGGCACTTACATAGACACCGGCCTGATTTTAACTGACTATCAAGGGAATTATACAATCAGTGGTCTTGCGCTTGGCTCGTATAAGATTCTCTTTTATGACCAACATAATAATCCAACCCAGTGGTATGAGCGCAAGACAAAGTTTTCTTCTGCTACGGCAGTAGCAGAAACTGCATCTGGTGTTGATGCCGCTTTTCCAATGGCATCTCACGTACCAGTAATCAATCTGCTCCTGAAGTAAATAAGAACTGATTGGCGTATTGCTGAAGGACAAGGTGGGCAACTACGCCGTCCTCACATCAAGAATATCCACCAGTCTGCCGGCGTAGCTGTTCCTGATCAGTGTCTTCAGGGCAGCATAGTCGTTCACGCTGATTTCTAAGCTGCTCACGGCCGAGCCGCTAAAGCCTTGCAGGGTGCAGTCCCCGTTCGCGGTCACAGATGCTTCCGGCCCTGTTGCGCCGTCTTCCTTCATGTCAATCAGGTTGAAGAGCAGGCAGTCTTCCACTGCATCGAAAATCGTTTGGACGCGCAGTCGCTCATCTGCCGAGACCGTGCCGCCCTTAACGCTGACCAAGGGGCTGGCTCCATTGCTGCTGAGGATGCCAGTTTCCGGCGGATTGGGGTGGCCCATGTTGGACACAGTCAGTGGGCTGCGCAGCCGCCTGCGGTAAATGCCGGTGCGCGGCGTACCGTGTTCGGTGTAGTGGGTAGTGAGGCTCAGGCTGTATTCGTTGTTCCACGGGTGCGCCTGCGCTGGGATGTCTGGCACGAGCAAGATTTGGCTGTTGGAGATGGTGCCGAACGTGCTCTGCTTGGTCTCGCCGCTCTCAGTGCCAGCGATGACGCAGCCGCAGTTCGGGTCGTCCTCCTCAAAATAGAGATTGCTGCCGGTCAGGTGCAGCAGGCCATTCGGGTTGAGCACGTCGGCCAGCTTGAGCTTGGTGTCTTCGGTGGAAGTGACCTGCGGCAGCTTCTCGTTCATCGGCAGCCGCTCCAGCTTGGCGGCTTGGCGCACGGCTTTGACAAAGGAGCGGGCGGCGTACACATTGACTTGCAGCAGCTCATTGGCATTTGGCAGCGGGTCATCCGGCCTGGCCATTTTCCCAGTCATCGAGGGATGAAAGGTGAAGGCATCCTCCAGCGTCACCTGCCAGCCGTTGATCAGCTCCTGCTGAATCCAGTCCATGATCAGCGGCGCGACCGAGCGGAGCAGCTCGGCGTTGTAGTTGGGATTGGCAGCCGAGATGTCGGCGGCCATCTTTTCGTAGCCGGATGTGCCGCGTGGCACGACTTGCGGGCGGTAGGACTGAGGCTTGGTGAGGGCATTGACTTTGGGCCGCCATTGCAGGGTTGTCATGCTGGTTCTCCTGTGAGAAAGGTGGGATAAGGGTGGAGGATGCTGCCGCTTTCCCGCAGAGTAAAACGGCGCGGCGGTCTTGTCAATGGAATTGTCAGCAATGCTGAGGTGAAGGGCGTTTTTATCGGAGGATGCCTCATGCCTTTGCCAGAACATAGGCTATGGTGATTGAAGAGCATAGGCTATGGCAGGTGCGAAACATAGCTTATGCTCGTGCTGTAGATAGGTTAAGCTCGGCAGGAGCATAACGTTATGCTCCCTCTGTGCATAGCCTGTCCAGAGCACGAGCTTAACCTGTGTTTTGGAGCGGGCATAGGCTGTGCTTGGGTGATGGTGCGGACAGGAGCGTGGAATTGTTAAGGTGGGAGGAATAGTTAAATTGCTTGCATGGCACTGAAAAGATAGGTATCTTCTATGAGAAATGGATTGGAGTTCTACAGAAGCTGTAGAACTCACTTGTACGACAAATGAGAAACAGGAGGAAAAGGAGATGAGTTCCCACTGTCCGCATTGCAACCAACTCGTGACCAAGATGCGCGTGTCCGCAACGAATTGCGTGGACGACAACGGAGTGAACTGGAAGGGAGCGACATTCGCGTGTTCCTCCTGCGACAAGATCATCGGTGCTGCCTTCGACGGCATTGCCCAAAGCCAGTGGATCATTGACGAGATCAAGGATACTTTGCGGCGCAATCGTTGAAGCAACAGAGTCTGTCGAACATGCCCGTGGACAAGTGCGCTGATACGCTCAAGTGTACTCCAGCATGGTCTGCAAGCCGGGCCAATCTGCTTGGCTGATGCAGACGAGCTGGCCCCAGCCCTGACACAGGCAATGGCGGCAGCGGAACACCCTTTCTGCTGCCTCATCCTCCCCGCCCCGCAGTTATCCTCTTGCCTTTCCCGCCCATCTTCCGTTATGGTAGCAGCTACATTCTGAACAAGCAGGATGCGTACCGCAGGCTCTGCAATTCTTTTCAACTAAGGCAATAGTGATGGAACTTTCAATCAGTGATGAGAAAACGAAGGAACTTCTTACTGAGGTAGTCATTGAGCTTCTCAAAACAAAAAGAGACCTGATCTACGACATTCTGCTTGAGGCTCTTGAGGAAGTTGGCTTGGCCAATGCTATTGCTGAAGGGAGGACAAACGACTTTGTCTCTGAAGAAGAAATCTTCTCCATCCTTGATGGTGCAGCGAAATGAAGGTTAGCTTTGAGGCGAAATTCTCCAAAGACTTACTGAATATTAACGACGGCAAGCTGCTGGAGAAAGTTAAGCAGCTTGTTCTTGCCTGCAAAGCTGCTAAGAGCATCAATGCGATCAGCCAGCTAAAAAAGCTCAAAGGATACGACACATTCTACCGTGTCAGAATTGGTGATTACAGGATTGGCCTTGAGCTGGTCGGTGAGGATGTTATTTTCACCCGCTGTCTGCACCGAAAAGACATTTACCGATATTTCCCGCGATAATTCCGCAGATACCTTCTGTACTCTACCTCTGCCGTTCCCAATAATCTGATCTGTTGATGAATACGACCATTCCCCTTGACTCCATCCTGCCTTTAGTGCGCAAACCAGGCCGCTACATTGGCGGCGAGCTGCACACTGTCCAGCCTGATTATGCGGCAGTTGATCTTTCCTTTGCCCTTGTCTTCCCTGATCTGTACGAGATCGGCATGTCGCACCAAGGCTTGCAGATTCTCTATCACATCCTCAACCGGCAGCCCGGGCTGGCTGCGGAACGCTGCTATGCGCCTGACACAGACATGGAAGAGCAGCTCCGTCGTCACAAGCTGCCCCTGTTCTCGTTGGAGTCGCGGCGACCCTTAGCTGCCTTTGATGTTGTCGGCTTTACTCTGCCGTATGAGCTGTGCTACACCAATATCCTTACCATTCTTGATCTGGCTGGCATTCCTTTGCGGGCAGCAGAGCGCGGCGAGAACATGCCCTTGGTGATTGGCGGTGGTTCCTGCTCCCTCAACCCGGAGCCAGTGGCAGACTTCTTTGACCTGATCGTCCTTGGCGATGGCGAAGAGGTAATCTTAGAAATAGCAGACTCCCTGCGTTCAGCAAAGCACGAAGGCTTGTCCCGCAGCGAGAAGCTGCATAGGCTGGCCACGATTGCGGGCGTGTATGTGCCTGCCTTGTTTGCCCCGCAGTACGAAGGTGAGACGCTAACGGCTATTCGAGCACTCAAGCCGGGTTATGAAAGCGTGCGCCGCCGGATTGTGCCGCAGCTCCCACCAGTCGAGCTGCTGGAACGCCCCTTAGTGCCGCTTGTCAAGCCGGTGCATGACCGCCTTGGGGTGGAGATTGCAAGGGGCTGCACACGCGGCTGCCGTTTCTGCCAAGCGGGCATGATCTACCGCCCAGTACGTGAGCGGGCGGTTGCTGATATTATGCGGCTTGCTGAACAAGGCATTGGCAGCTCTGGCTTTGGTGAGCTGGCTCTGCTCTCGCTGTCGAGCGGCGACTTCTCGTGCCTACCAGAACTGCTAACCAAGCTGATGGACCGCTTTGCTGATGAGCGAGTCTCCATTTCGCTGCCGTCCATGCGCGTTGGCACCCTGACCCCAGAGGTTATCGCCCAGATTCGGCGAGCACGCAAGACGGGCTTCACGGTTGCACCAGAAGCAGGCACAGACCGGCTGCGCGAGGTGATCAACAAGGGCATTACTGAAGAGGATTTATTGACCGGCTGCCGTGATGCCTTTAGTGCAGGCTGGAAGCTGATCAAGTTCTATTTCATGCTCGGCCTACCCACTGAAACGCTGGAAGATGTGGACGCGATTGTTGATCTTGCTCTCCGGGCACGCAAGGAGGCGAAAGGCAAAAAGGCGGATATCAATGTCTCGGTCTCGCCCTTTGTACCCAAGCCGCACACGCCTTTTCAGTGGTGCGAACAGATTTCTCTGGAGGAAGCACGGCAGCGCATCAGTCGTTTGATGAAGCGGCTACCGAGCAAAGGCTTTAAGCTGAAATGGCACGACCCTGAGCAGTCCTTTCTCGAAGGTGTATTCTCGCGGGGCGACCGCAAGCTGTCCTATCTCATTGAAGCAGCATGGCAAGATGGCGCACGACTGGACGGCTGGAACGAGCATTTCTCGCTGGTTCGCTGGCAGCAGGCCGCAGAGCGGCTCGGCCTTGATTTAGCTTCCTATTTACGCCAGCGCGACATGAGCGAAGTCTTGCCTTGGGATCATCTCCGCTGTGGTGTGGAGCGCAGCTTTCTGGAGCAGGAATACGCCCGCTCGCTGGAGCGCGCTTACACGCCAGACTGTCGCAAACACGGCTGCCAAAAGTGTGGCCTCTGCGATTTCAAGAGCATCAAGCCCTTGCTGAATCCTGAAAGTACACCAGCACCTGCTGCGAATACTACCACCAGCACAATTGAGCGGCCCGCTCATACGCAACAAACGGTTTTCCGCTACCGGGCCGACTATTTTCGCCTTGGCGATGGTCGCTTCCTTGGTCATCTGGAGATATTGAACCTCGTCTTCCGTGCCCTACAGCGGGCTGGCCTGCCCGTGCTCTTCTCACAGGGCTTTAACCCCTCACCCAAGGTTTCCTTTAGTCCGGCTCTACCAGTCGGGGTGGAGAGCGAGATAGAATTCTTTGAGATGGATTTAGCCGAGCCTATCCGCCGTCCTGAAGAGGTCATGGATGCACTGAACTGCCAGTTTCCTAGCTTCATGACTATCACCTCGCTGACTCCGGCCAAAAGAAAAGCACCGCTTACAGAGATTGTCAGCTATGATTGCCTGCTGCCGGAATCCCTTGATCAGCATCAAGCGGCAGATGCGCTTGCTGCCTTCCACGTTGCAGAAGTATTTAACGTGGAGCGCGTTCGTAAAGGCAAGACCCAGACTTTTGATTTGAAAAGATTCGTGCGTAGGCTTACCCTAGAAACGGGCGAGCTGCGGCTTGACTTGCTTCATCCTCATGCTGAAGCAGGTATCGGGCCAAGAGAGGTGTTGGCCAAGATACTGGCTTTGGAAGATGAGCAAGCCTGGCTGCTGCGCATTATCAAAAAAAGTACACAAGAGGCGTAATATCGTGCGTCGTATCATCTGGTTAGCATTTCTTATGCTGCTAATCATCACTGGAAAAAGCGTCTTTGCCGCTGGCTGTCCGCCGCCTTATGCTGGACTAATTCAGAACGGAGCTTATGGAATCAGTGACTTGCAAGGCAAGATCCTTGAAGGCTGCAATCTGGACACTCCCTATATTCCAGCCAGCATCCTCAAAGTGCCGACCGCCCTTGCTGTTCTTGCCATTTTGGGGCCAGATTACCGCTTTAAGACCCGCTTTTATATAGACGCACAGAACAACCTGTATATTCAAGGCTTCGGCGATCCACTGCTGATCCCAGAAGAAATCAGGCTGATTTTTACGGAACTGAAACAGCGCGGCCTGCGGCAGATCAATGCTATTTATATTGATAGCTCGAACTTTGCCCTTGAGCAACAGACTCCGGGCAGTGAGTTCAGCAACAATCCCTATGATGCACCAGTTGGCCCAACGGTAGTCAATTTCAACAGTGTGCCCATTCAAGTGCAGAAAGGCGGCTTGGTCTTTTCTGGTGGGCCGAATACACCGCTCCTGCCTTTAATGGGAGAACTGGCAGCAGGCTATCCACCGGGTAAACGCCGGGTCAATGTTTGTCAGGGTGGTTGTAATGCTGATCAGAAGATGGCCCGCTATACTGCCGAGCTGTTCCGCGCCCTTCAAGAAGAAGCAGGCATTCCTGGCCAAGGAGAAATGGGGCTAAAAAAAGTACCGCAGGATACCGCACGGCTTTTGTATGAGCACCATAACAGCAAGAATCTGCTGGAATTAACTTCTTCCTTTCTCAAGTATTCTTCTAACTTTATTTCTAATTTAGTTTACTTGGCTGCTGGAGCGGAAAAGTTTGGCTGGCCAGCCACTTGGAACAAGGCAGAGCGGGCTGTGGAACAAGAGTTAGTCCGCCAAGTTGGTACAACAACTGCGGCTGCACTTGTTCATCGGGATGGCTCTGGACTATGTCGGGATGACCGAGTTACAGCACGGGCCATGCTAGAGGTGCTGCGCGTTTTCCGGCCGTATGCGTGGCTTTTGCGCAAGCATGAAGGAGTGCCGACCAAATCCGGCAGCATGAAGGGTGTTTGGAACTATGTTGGTTATCTCAATGATGGCAGAGCCTATGCGATCCTTCTTAATCAGCAAGCTAATCGACGTATTGCCCTGTTAAGAATGCTGCAAGGGAAAGATGCTCGTAAAGTTACAACAACGAAAAGAAGACCCGTAGCAAAAACAAGGAAAAAGACAACGGCAAGGACGTTAAAGAAGAAATCTAAGCGGACAGTGAAGAGAAAGAGATAGCAAGCCCATCTAGTTTATCTGTATTTTTTTTTCAAGATGCACGGTATAATTGCGGCTGCAAGCAGGAGCATATAAGATCGGTACCCAGTAGTGCCAAAAATCCCTACCCCATTGTTTGAGAGAGAAGCATGGCAAACAAACCGCAGAACGTATTTCATGTTAAGTTAGAAGACCAAGCTGCTGTCGGTACTCCTGGTGCCCTTGATCAGCTCCAACTTCCCCCAGCTCTGATTACCTTTCTTCAGAAAAATCAAAGAGCCATCTGGAGGATTGTTATTGTCGTTGCAGTGCTAGTCACTGTCGCTGCGTTGTACACTTCTTGGCGCAGTCATACGTTGAACAATGCTACTCTGGCCTATGATCAGGCTATGGAAATTGAGAAGACGCAGGAGCAAAAGGCGGCCTTCCAAAAGATTATTGAAGAGCACAAAGGAACGCCTGCTGCTCTTTGGAGCCGGATTTCCTTGGCCCACATTGAGCAGAAAGAGCAAAAATTTAACAGCGCAATCGAGCAACTCAAAGCTGTGGAAGCTGAGGTCTCTGCGAAAAGTCCGCTTAAACCTTTGCTGCTCGTGAACTTAGGTAGCCTGTATGAGCAGGAGAAACAGTTTGATAAGGCCGAGGCGGTTTATCAGCAGCTTAAAGATAGCAAAGGCTTTGAGCCAATGGCCTTGGACAGCTTGGGCCGGGTTTATGAGGCAAAAGGCGATACAAACAAAGCAGTGCAGGCTTATCAACAGTATATGGGCCTGACCGAAATGGGCAAAGGCAAGCAAGATGGTGCCATGCCGAGGGATTTTCCAGAGCAAGAGATTGTTCAAGCGAGTTTGAATCGGCTGCTGAAATAGAAGCAAATGCAGATCATTCGCCAGCCCGCTGCAATGACAGCTTGGGCGAAAGAGCAGAGCAAGGCGGGGCACAGCATCGGCTTCGTGCCGACTATGGGTTTTTTCCATCAAGGCCATCTCAGCTTGATGCGCATGGCTGCAAGTCGTGCTGCTTTGGTGGTGGTCAGTCTTTTTGTCAATCCAACCCAGTTTGGTCCGCAAGAAGACTTGGCTGCCTATCCGCGAGATTTTGAGCGTGACAGTACATTAGCTGCTGAAGCAGGCGTTGCTGTACTTTTTGCGCCAGATGCTGCGGACATGTATCCAAAAGGATGCAGCACCACAGTGACAGTTGGCAACGAATTGACCAGCCAGCTCTGTGGCGTATCCCGTCCCGGTCATTTTGCTGGAGTGGCTACAGTGGTCTGCAAGCTCTTTAACATTATCCAGCCTGATCTAGCAGTGTTTGGGGAAAAAGACTGGCAGCAACTGGCCGTGATCCGTCGGATGACTGCTGATCTGAATCTAGGTGTTGAGATAGTCGGTCATCCTATAGTCCGGGAGGCAGATGGTTTGGCGATGAGTTCACGCAACACTTATCTTGCGCCCTCACAGCGGGAGTCTGCGCTTAGTCTTTCTCGTGCTCTTGCCTTGGCCAGAAAGTTGGCCGCAGAAGGCGAGCGCAACACGGCTCGACTGACCGCCGCTCTGCGGGATTTCATCTTGTCGTTCCCTGAAACAGCGGTGGATTATATCAGCTTTGTTCATCAGCATACTTTACAAGAACTTGCTCAGGCAGACGAGGACACGGTGCTGGCCTTGGCAGTGAAGATCGGCGGCAGAGTGCGGTTGATTGATAATGGGCGGGTGCTGGGCTGAGGTTATGCCGAAAAAAATCAGAGAGCTGATTGAACAGCTTCGGGAACATGGTTTTGTTGACCGAGGGGGGAAAGGAAGTCACAGAAATTTTATTCATTCGCAAGGCATCAAAATAACTTTGTCTGGTAAGAGCGGAGATGACGCAAAGCCTTATCAGGAAAAAGATGTTAAATTGGCGCTGTCGAAGGTTGCAAAATGAAAAAAATGACAGATAGATATTTAAAGACTGTGGAATGGAGTGAGGAGGATCAGTGCTATATTGGCCGCTGTCCAGGGCTGATGCTTGGCGGTGTGCATGGTGATGACGAATTGTCTGTCTATAAAGATCTATGCGAAACTGTAGAAGAATGGATTCAGATTCACCAAGAAAATGGCATTCCTTTGCCGGAAGCAACTGCGGCAACAAAGTTCAGCGGGGAATTCTTGTTGCAAGTCGGTGAAGAGATTCATCGGAAACTTGTTATCCGTGCCTTGCAGCATGGCGAGAGCTTAAACCATTACTGCAAAAAGTTGTTGAATCAATACAGCTGATTTTTTTTGATGAAATCATTCTCCAAATGGACAATCGCCGAAGTTGAAGAACAGTTCAATCTCAACTTTTGCAAAGAGCATCACCTGCTGCATCAATGGATAGACAGTCCTGTTGAACTTGCTTCCGTAGAGGAAACGCTGCTCCAAGAACTCCGTGACAAACTCACAGATCATGTTTGGGATTGGAATGAGGAAGAGCTAAAAGGTAAATTCATTTTTCCGCTCCTCATGGCGGTCAACTTTGATGATGAACAGTATCAGTCCTTCATTGAGCGGGAAATCGCAGTTGAAATAGAAAACGACAGATTAGCCGGAACAGTTGATTTTTTTGTTGCCACTGGCAAGCGATACCCTAAACATCCGTATTTTTTTATCCACGAATTTAAAAAAGAGCATGATTCATCTGGCGATCCTTTTGGCCAGCTACTGATCACAATGGTTGCTGCCCAAAAATTGAATAATGATGGCAAGCCAGTCTATGGTTGTTATGTTATGGGGCGACTTTGGTTTTTTGTTGTTTTAGATAATCAAGAGTATACGACCAGTTTAGCTTACGATGCAACCAAAGAGGAGATCAGAGAGATTTTTGCGGTGCTCAAGAAAATGAAGGGAATTATTGGAGAGCTGGTTTCTTCAGAGAAATGATAGATAACCTTTTCAAATCACTGCCTACAGACTTATCATCAGAAACCTTTGACGAAGTACTGCTCAATAAAAACATCCGTATTGAGCGCATTGTTTCACAAGGACATACTTCACCAGAAACAGGTTGGTATGATCAGGAAGACAATGAGTGGGTGCTTGTTTTGCAAGGAGTTGGAACGGTTCTCTTTGAAGATGGCCGAGAAGTAACGTTACAAAAGGGCGATTATCTGCATATTCCAGCTCATGCCAAGCACAAGGTTTCTTGGACTGACCCAGACGCGCAGACCATCTGGCTGGCAGTGCATTATTCTCCCTAAACAGAAAAGAGGAAAACGACAATGGGTACTCCAGCACAGTTTTTCTGGGGCATCATGTTCGGAGCAATCGGTTCCGGCTATTTCATCTACGGGAAAAAGCAGCAGGCCATAGTACCGCTTTGTGTGGGAGTAGCCTTGTGCGTGTTTCCTTACTTTATCTCAAATACCTTCTTGATATTGCTCGTCGGCTTCATTTTGACAATCCTTCCTTATTTTCTCAAACTTTAAGAGATCAACAGGCATCATTGCCAACAGATTATTCACTTTTTCACCAAGCTATTTCATGCAGCGGACAATGTTAAAATCCAAGATCCACCGCGCAACAGTTACGCAGGCGGATCTGCATTATGAGGGCAGTTTAACCATTGATCAAAATTTAATGGAGGCTGCCGGAATTATCCAGTTTGAGCGGATTTATATTTATAATATCAACAATGGCGAGCGGTTTGAAACCTACGCCATTCGCGGCAAGGCTGGCTCTGGTGTAATTGGCCTGAACGGGGCTGCGGCCCGCAAAGGACATCTTGGTGATCTGATTATTATTGTCAGCTATGCTCAGTACGACGAGAGCGAACTCGTTGACTTTGAGCCGACTATTCTGCTTTGTGATAAGCGGAACAGGATTCAGAAACGGATCGATATATGACCTTCAGACAGATCAGTTCAATAACTTTCAGCAATCAAAACAGATTCTATTCACCGTACAAGCAGGAAAGGGGATGAAAAATGTCCCGTTGTTTGCTGCGAATGTCTTGTTTCAGGGTAACAACGAGGCGTTTGCAACGTACAATGAGCTGTTGCACGCCTCAAATGAGCCATTGAATGTTTACAACGAGTCGTTGTGAGCCTGCAATGAGTCATTTGATGTTTACAACGAGCCATTGTAAGCCTGCAATGAGTCATTTGATGTTTACAATACAGCGTTGTAAGCGTACAACAAGGCATATAAAGTTGACAACGAGGCGCGGGAAGTGTGCAACGTGGTATTGCTCATCATAAAATCAGTGATTCAGTCTCGCTCTGGACATTGCGACGATGCGGATATGGGCTGATGAGCTTTGTGTTCTCAAAGAAGGTCTATTGTTGCAGCAGCGTCATCTGCGAAATCCAAAAAATAACGTGAGGAACGACCATGCCTGGTTTTGAAGTGTTTGGCGAAGAAGAGAAGCGGCAGGCTTTAGAGGTATTTGACACCGGCGTATTGTTCCGTTACGAGTTTGGCGAGCAGCGTAACGGTGTGTACAAGGTGCGCGAATTTGAGCAGGCTTTTGCGCAATACACCGGTGCGGCTCATGCGCAGGCTGTGACTTCTGGCTCTGCCGCGCTTAAGGTTGCGCTGTCTGCATTGGGTGTTGGCCTTGGCGATGAGGTTATCACCCAAGGATTCACCTTTGTCGCTACCTGGGAGGCGATTCTTGATGTTGGTGCTGTGCCGATCTTTACGGAGATTGATCATACCTTGAACATGGATCCGCTTGATCTGGAAAAGAAAATCACCTCAAAAACACGGGCGATTATTCCAGTACACATGCTTGGTGCCCAAGCCAGAATTAAAGAAATCAAGGAGATTGCCGACAAATACGGTGTCCCGGTAATCGAGGACACAGCTCAAGCTGCTGGGGCGCGGTTGAACGGCCAGCATCTCGGCACCTTTGGTCGTTGTGGCACCTTCTCTTTTGATGCAGTCAAAACCATGACCACTGGCGAAGGCGGCATGGTAATCAGCAATGACGAAGAGCTGTGGCGGAACTGTTCGGAATATCATGACCACGGCCATGACCACGTTGTCAATCCGGGCGGGCGTGGTGGTGAGGGCCGCCGCTTCATTGGCTTCAACTATCGGATGATGGAGCTACAAGGGGCCATTGGCTTGGCACAACTCGCCAAGTTGGATATGATCGTCAGGGAGCAGCAGAAAAACAAGGCCATCCTGAAAGAGGCCGCCGCAAAAATTGCTGGAGTCAGCTTTCGCAAGATTCTCGACGAGCAGGGCGACTCAGCCACCTTTCTTGCCTTCATGCTGCCAGATAAAGAACAGGCTGCCAAGGTGAACCAAGTGCTGCGCGAAAACAATGCCGGCGCAATCAATTTCGGCGAAAACACGTGGCATTTCTATCCGTCTTGGGAGCATTTGCTGGAGGGTAAAACCCTGTGTAAAAATAGTTGGCCCTTTACGGTGCAGGGCAAGCGGAGGGTGATTTATGATCCGCAGGCATTGCCCGCTTCCAGCGAGTTGATGAATCGTACCTTGGTTTATCAGGTACCCGTCAAATTGAGCGAGAGCCGCAGAGATACCTTATTAACAGCCTTGAACAAGGCAGCAGCATTATAAAAACATGAAGAACGAGCGTATTCAGCAGCTTCAGCAAGAGCTTCAGCAGCGCAAGATTGATGCTCTTCTGATTACTGAACCAGCGAACCGACGCTATCTGAGCGGTTATACAGCCGCTGACCACGGTATTCAAGAAAGCTCTGGTGTACTCCTGATTCCGAAAAAAGGCAAACTTTGGCTACTCACGGATTCTCGCTTCATCCTCCAAGCCGAGGAGGAGACGCAGGGATTCACGGTTGAGCTGTACAAAAAAGGACTGATCAAACTGCTGAAAAAGCTGCTGCCTGCCTTGAATGTCCGGCGGCTGGCCTTTGAGAGCCATTATTTCCTCCATTCCACCTTTCGTAGATTAAAAAAGGCATTAAATCATTCTGTGGATTTGCTGCCAGTAACGGATTTGGTTGAAGAGATGCGGCTGGTCAAGAGCGAGGCGGAGATTCGTCTGCTCAAGGAATCGGTCCTCTGCAATGAGCAGGTTTTTCAGCAAATGCACGGCCTGCTTGCGCCGGGCATGACCGAAATTGAGATTGCCCTGAGCATTGAGCGTCTTATGCGAGAAAAGGGGGCAGAACGACCCAGCTTTGACACCATTGTCGCCTTTGGCAGCAATGCAGCCAAACCTCATGCTGTGCCTTCCACCCGAGGGCTGCAAAAGGGCGACCTTGTCCTGATCGACATGGGCTTAGTCCTGCAAGGCTACTGTTCGGATATGACCCGTACCTTTGTCTTTGGCGAGCCAGACAATGTTTTTCTGGAGCGACTGCGGCTGGTACGCAAAGCGCAGCTTGCGGCAACCAAGGCCATTCGAGCTGGCGTAATTTGCCGAGATGTGGATCAGGCGGCCCGGAAGGTGATTACTGATGCTGGCTATGGCGATAGCTTTGGCCACAGCTTAGGACACGGTGTTGGCTTGGCCGTGCATGAGGCACCCAGTCTTAGCACCCGCAACCAGAAGAAGTTGCAGGCGGGCATGATTGTTACTATTGAGCCAGGCATTTATCTGCCAGAATGGGGCGGTATTCGTTTGGAAAACATGGCTGTTGTCCGCGAGGATGGCTGCGAGCTGCTGAATGAGGATACAACAGGGCTGGATTTGTAATCTATTTGAGTTCTAAATTACTTTGTCCTACCTCGTCCTAGCCCGCAAATCGCGGCCCCAGAATTTCGCTCAAGTCGTTGGCCAGCAGCACATTGTCCGCACGCTGCGCAATGCCCTCCTGCGCAACCGGGTGCCGCACGCCCTGATTTTTAGTGGAGTACGCGGCACTGGCAAAACTACCTTAGCCCGAATCATGGCTAAGGCCCTCAACTGCGAGAGCGGCACACCACCAGAGCCGTGCTGCGAGTGCCGCTCCTGCAAGGAAATCGCCGCTGGCAGCTCTGTTGATCTGCACGAGATCGACGGCGCATCCAACCGGGGCATTCAGGAAATCCGCGAGCTGAAAGAAAACATCCGCTTCATGCCGGTCATGTCGCGCTTCAAGATCATCATCATTGACGAAGTCCACATGCTGACCACTGAGGCGTTCAATGCTTTGCTGAAAACCTTGGAAGAGCCACCTGCCCACGTTTACTTCATGTTCGCCACCACTGAGCTGCACAAGGTGCCAGTGACAATCCTCTCCCGCTGCCAACGCTATGAGCTGAAACGAGTGCCGAGCAACGAGCTGGCAGCCCATTTCACCAGCCTTGCCACAAGCGAAGGTATTGCCCTTGAGCCAGCCGCTCTCAATATGGTGGTGCGGGCCTCTGGCGGCTCGGTGCGTGATGGCCTTAGTCTGCTTGATCAACTTTTCTCCTATTGCGGCGAGCAGGTCTCGGCTCAAGATGCAGCAGAAGTGCTGGGCATGGTTGGTAGCGAGGTTATTGCCGGAACCGCTCAGGCACTGCTGACCAACGACTTAGCCGCTGCCTTGGATCGCTTGGAGGCAGTGACCGCCTCTGGCATGGACATCAAACGCTTTATTAATGAGTTGCTGGCATGGTTTCGCAATCTTGTTGTCTGCAAGGTGAGCAAAGAGCCTGCCACGCTTCTTGATTTACCTGCGGACGAGCTGGCTGTCCTGCAAGAGACCGCTGCCGCTCATTCTGCCCAGTCGCTGTTTTTGCTCTTCAATCTACTCATGGAAGGGCTAGAAAAAGCAGCTTGGTCATCTCGTCCCCGTTTTGCTGTGGAGATGGCCTTTATTCGGGCGGTACAGGTTGAAGATGTAGTGCCAGTAACAGCATTACTTGGGCGTTTAGACAGTATTCTTGCTGGAGTTGCTTTGCCCCCGGCTCCAGAGACTGTCGCGTGGGAGAGTAAAAAAAAAATAGCTGCGCCGCCTAATCCTGAACCACCGCCTGCGCCACCATTACCAGAGGCAGTACCGCATCCAGCGGAATCGTTTCAAGCAGCTCCAGCGCGACAGGAAATCACCCCCAGCAAACGGGATATCCGTAAAGATTGGCCTGAGTTTCTTGTGTCGATCAAAAAGAAACACGCCATTGCTGGTGCTCTTAAATGGGCCAAATCTCCTCGCATAGAAAACGGCAAATTGATTCTGACTTATGATAACGCGACAGACTGTTGTATCCTGAAAAGCAAGGAGAGACTGGCCGAGTTAACCGTTTTAGCTTCTGATTTTTTTGAAGCAAGTCTTCAAATCGTCTTCTGCGAACCGAAATCTTGTGATGTATCGACAGACTCTGGCGGAGCAGCAGCAATCCAAAGGGAGCGGCAGGCCTTGACTCATGATCCTTTGGTGCAGATGGCAGCAGAGATTTTTAACGGCCAAGTAGGTGCGGTGAGGGTTGGGCCACAGTACAAAAAACCGCTGTCAACGGCAGGAGATGAGGCCGATGACAGCGATGAGGTGTAATCTACAAAAACGAGGAGAGAAGAGCGATGAACTTGTCAGAGATGATGAAGCAGGCCAAGGAGTTTCAAGACAAAATGGGCAGTGTGCAGGAAGATTTAGCTGCCAAAACAGTTACTGGTTCAGCAGGTGCTGGCATGGTGACTGCCACGATGAACGGCAAAGGCGAGCTGATTAGTATTGCCCTTGATAAAGCAGTTGTCCGACCAGACGATGTGGCGATGCTTCAAGATTTGATTGTGGCCGCAGTCAACGATGGAGCGCGTAAGGCTGGTGAGATGGGACGGAGCGAGCTGTCTAAATTGACTGGTGGCCTAAAAATACCAGGCTTTTCCTAAGTCGTCAGTCCTCTTGCTCGATCATGCGCACTTGAGCAACAAAATCTCGCAGGCGCGCATGATCTTTGCAGCCAGGGCTGCTTTCAACCCCTGAGTTTACGTCCACCGCCGTTGGCTGCACAGCTTCAATGGCTTGGCGGATATTGTTTGTATCCAAGCCTCCTGCCAAGATGTAGTCTCGCTGAAGCCGCAGACTAGAAATAAGCGACCAATCAAAAATCTGCCCTGTACCGCCTTCTTGGCCTTTCTGATAAGTGTCTAAGAGAAACGCCCGGACATAGGCACTATAAGGCGCGATTTCCTCAGCCTGTAGTTCTGCTCCAACCCGCAAAGCCTTGATGATCTGGCCGGGTGCGGCAAAACGGGCAAGCTGTTCGCAGTATCTGGGTGATTCTTGGCCGTGGAGCTGCACATAACTGAGGGAGCAGAAACGAATAATTTCCTCTACTTCTTCACGGTCACGGTCAACAAACACGCCTACGGTGTCAACAAAGGGCGGGAGCTGCTCAATGATCATCCGGGCATCGCTTGGCTCAATAGCTCGTGGGCTTTTTTCGTAAAAGATAAAGCCCAGCGCGTCCACGCCTGCTTCTACCGCAGCTAAGGCATCTTCCAAACGGGTGGTGCCACACATCTTGATGCGGATTTTTCTTTTCATAGTGTCAAAAAATCCCGGAGCGTTCCGCTTTGCTCTGCGCTCCGCATCAAACTTTCCCCAATCAGCGCGGCTTTAATACCTGCCTCTTTGAGACGGAGCATGTCCGCCCGGCTGGTAATGCCAGATTCACTCACCACTGGAATTTCTGTCGGAATAAGTTGTTTGAGACGGAAAGTGGTTTCCAAACTGACGGTGAAATCTTTGAGATTACGATTGTTGATCCCAAGTAAGTGGACTCCGGCCGTCAAGGTTTTTTCCAGTTCCTCTTCGTTATGCACTTCGATCAGCACATCCATGCCTGCTTCTTCTGCTTCTAGGCGCAAATCCTGCATCTGACTCCTCGCTAGCAGGGCAGCGATGAGCAGAATCGCATCTGCTCCGTACGTTGCTGCTTCCTCAATCTGGATTGGATCAAGGATAAAATCCTTGCGCAACACTGGCAGGGCAACCGTGCTTCTCACCAAGGGAATGTAGTTGATTGAACCTTGGAAAAAGTCTTTGTCTGTCAACACAGACATAGCCTGTGCCCCACCTGCTTGATAGTTACGAGCAATCTGCTGAGGATCAAAATCAGGACAGATCACTCCTTTAGAAGGCGAGGCTTTCTTGGCTTCGGCAATGATAGCTATGCTTGGCGCGTTAAGTAATGCCTGTATAAAACCACGCGGCGGCGAAACAGGGCCTTCTGGCGGACAGATGCCGTCTCGTTTTAAGACCGCAATTTCTTCCCGCTTGCGGGCGGCAATGGTGTCAAGAATCATGACTAAACCCCTGTTGCTTTTTCAGCGTTAGCAGCGGGCTGGCAACAAAGATAGAAGAATAGGTACCCACCACAATACCGGCTAGGAGAGCAAAGGAAAAATCATGAATGACCGCCCCGCCGAAAAGAAAGAGGGCAAGCAAAGAGAGCAGGGTGGTGAGTGCAGTGATCACACTCCGTCCCAAGGTGTCGTTGATACTGACATTGATAATTTCAAACAGGTTCTTCTCGTGCAGTTTGCCCAAATTTTCTCGGATTCGGTCAAAGGTAACCACGGTATCGTTGAGTGAATAACCAGCCAAGGTAAGGAGAGCGGTGATAAGGAGAAGATTGATCTCCACATTGAAGAGCCAACAGATACCTAGGACAGACAGTACGTCATGATAGGTTGCCGCAGCAGCAGCCATCGCAAAGCTGAAGTTGAAACGGATGCCAAGATAGAGAAGTATTCCAACCATAGACAGGGCAATAGCAACAATTGCCTCATTGCGCAACACGTTGGAGACAGAGGAGCCAATTTCAGATTGGCTTTCCAAAACAAAATTAGTACCAGTACCCTTGTTCAGAACAGAAGTAACCTCCTCAGCCAGATGGCCAACTGTGTCTTCTGACTTTTTCAGTTTCACCATAAGCCGATTTTCGCCACTAACCTGTTGCAGGTCAACACTGTATCCCCCTTTTGTTAAAGTGGAACGCACCGCATCAAGCTGGAAAGGTTGCTCTGTTTTATATTGCAGGAGCGAGCCGCCAGTGAAATCAACGCCAAGATTGGCATCACCGCGTAAAATTTCAACAAACGAGACAAGACCGAAGAGCACTAAAGCACCGGATATGGCAAAGGCAATTTTCCGCACAGCCATAAAATCGAAACGCGGATTTTTGAAAAACTGGAGGAACTTCAGCTCGCGCAGACTGCGGCGAACGTAAAGCCAGTCATAGACCAGTCGGGTGCAGAACAGGGCCGTGAATAGGTTGAAAATGATACCTAGCGACAGGGTGACAGCAAAACCTTTGATCGGCCCAGTACCAAAAAGGAAGAGCACTAAGGCGGTGATTAGCGTAGTGACTTGCGAGTCAACAATTGAGGAAAAGGCATTTTCAAAACCCGCATCAACCGAGGAACGCACTGATTTACCCAAGGCAAATTCTTCTCGCATTCTTTCGTAGATGAGAACGTTTGCATCCACTGCCATACCGATGGTCAGGATGATACCAGCAATACCCGGTAAGGTGAGAGTGGTGCCAAACATGGCTAACCCAGCAAAGAGAAAAAGAATATTCAACAGCAGGGCAAGATTGGCGATCACCCCGGAGAGTCGATAATAGATAATCATAAAGACCAGTACCAGCAGGGCACCAGACAATCCGGCAGTTAAACTCTGATTGATGGAATCCTTTCCCAGACTAGCACCAACGGTCATATTCTGAATGATCTCGACCGGTGCAGGCAGAGCACCTGCGCGGAGAACGATGGCTAAGTCCGTGGCCTCTTCTGGAGTAAACCTGCCGGAAATTTGAGCAGAGCCGCCAAGAATTTTTTCCCGGATCACTGGGGCAGAGCGAATCACCCCATCGAGAATAATGGCAAAACGTTTTTGAACATACTTTTCGGTAATTTCCCCAAAAATTCTGCCGCCCCGATTAGTCAGCTCTAAACTGACATAAGGTTCATTATAAGTGCCACCAATGCGCATGTGGGCATTTTTGACCATTTCACCGGTCATCATGACCCGGCTTTCCAGCAGCATGGGAACTTTTCTTTCTTGCTTGGTCTGATCGTCAACAACCCGCTCAAAGGCAATTTCTGTCCCCTTGGGTAAACTAGCCTGCAAAGCCAGATTGAGTTGACGAATATCGCCCCCCTCTTTCCACTGTCCAGCCGCCACGGCTTGGGCAATCAGCTTGCCTAAATCAACACTAGCATCCTCAGCAACCATCTTAAACTCGAGCTGGGCCGTTCTGCCGATCAGATCAATGGCTCGCTTGGTGTCCTTTACACCTGGTAGCTGAACTACGATTTCATCTTCACCTTGCCGAACAATCACTGGCTCGGACACACCAAACTGGTCAATTCGGTTGCGGATAATTTCCAGCGATTGAGCGACTGCATTGGTGCGGATAAAATCTACTTCTTTCTTTGTCAGTTTCAGAGTGATACGAGGGAAACTACCAGCAGCGGCCTCGACATTGATATCCAAATTGGGAAAGGTATCCTTGAGCTGATTGACAGTATCTACCGCCCCTGTGTTAGGCAGGGTAAGGATGATTGTTTCAGGATCAGGCGAATCCATCTGTACAGCTTGGATCTGTTTGTCTGTCAGCGCATCTTTTAGATCTGAGGCAGCCAGCTCAAGCGAATTTTTGAGTGCCTTGTCCAGATCAGCACGCAGCACTAAGTGCATTCCACCTTGGAGATCAAGACCAAGCTGCATACCTCTGGGGGAGAGATAGGTTTTCCACCAGTCCGGCATATCCTTGTAAAAGGACGGTAGGATGGTCATGATCGAAAAGAGAACCGTAGCGAGAATCAAACCGATTTTCAATTTCAGCGTGGTATTCATAACATATTTCCCCGGTGAGGAGTATTGCGACAGAACCTGCCACCGGAGGGCAGGGCTTGTGAAAAAAATTCACAATATACGCTGGAATGGGAGTTCCTGCAACACGGCAAAAGGAGATTTTTCATCTTTTTTCCTGAAGCAGATTTTTCCGGTTAATAGCTGCGGCCATGCAGGCTGCGCCAAAACCGTTATCAATATTAACGACAGCCAGCCCTGGAGCGCAGCTATTGAGCATTCCTAATAGGGCGGCAAAACCACCTGCGCCTGCGCCATAGCCTACAGAACTGGGCACTGCAATCACTGGGGCAGGAGTCAGCCCAGCAACTACTGAAGGCAGCGCGCCTTCCATACCTGCAACCACAATCAGTACCGAAGCCTGCTGGAGCAGCTCGTAGTGAGCAAGAATCCGATGGATCCCTGCCACGCCTGCATCATAAACTTTTGTCGTTGCATGACCGAAATATTCTAGGCAGAGTCGTGCTTCTTCAGCAACGGCTAAATCTGAAGTTCCTGCCGTGATGATGACGACGGTGCCTCTGCCATTGTTTTGCGGAATATGTTGTTCATTGCCAGTCAGTAAACGAGCGGTCTCGTGATAATCGAGTCCTTGAACATGAGCACAAACCTCTGCTGCTTTGGTAGCATCAACACGAGTAGCAATGACTGGAGCCTCCTGCTGGAGCATAGCCGACAAAATTTCGATAAGCTGTTTGGCTGTCTTGTTTTCGCCAAAAATGGCCTCTGGTAGGCCGGTGCGCAGGAGTCGCTGATGATCTAAGCGGGCAGTATCCAATACTTCTACTTGGAGTCGTCGTAATCTTTTTAAAGCCTGTTCTGGACGAATTGTACCGTCCTCTACCTGCTGTAACAGTGAAAAAAGCTGTTGTTCATTCATTCGATGCGCAGGATAATAGAATAAGGAGGAGTTACCGCAAGCCATAGGCCGACCCAAGACAGTTCTTGCTGTATGGGTACAGTCGTGTGGATTAATTTTTATTCTCCAAAAGCAGCGTTACTTATGAAGATATTTACAGAAGGAAATATTGGCAAGCTGATCATTCTCAACTCCAGCTTAGTTGGCCTGCTGATGTGGCTTGGCATCGTCGCGCACACCTTTTGGGACTCTGAAGTCAATCTCAAGATGGAATTGGCGCACATGGAAAAAGAACGGGTCGATGCTAAAAAAAATAGCGTCTCCGAATCAGTCGACGAATTAATTCAAAGCATTGAAGTACGGCGGCAAATGTCGATGAATCGGCTACATCATAATTTGGAAAGCCAAGTGGTTCAAATCCATGCCATGATGACGCATCTTTATGAGAAAAACAAGGACAGAATGAAGCCTGCTGAACTGGAGCAGCTCTTAGTTGAAGCAGTCCGGCCTTTTAAATTCAGTAGCGGCCAGAGCTGGTTTTTTATTCGTTCTTTAGATGGTATCACCAAACTTTGGCCACCAGAACCTGAACTAGAAGGACACAGCATTTACGAAAACAGTAATGAAAATAAAGTGCATGTCTTCAAAGATATGGCTGAAATAGCCAAACGAGGTGGTGATTTTTATGAATATTTTTGGCCTAAGCCCCAAGAAAAACAAAAAAAACTCTATCAAACAGCAGCGTATATCACTGCTTTCACTCCCTTTAATTGGTATGTTGGAACTGCCGAATATTTAGATGAACTTGAACATGACACTCAACTTCAGTTTCAGGCCGCAGTCAGTCGACACGCTGGCCGGACAGAAGACGAATATCTCCAGATTATTGATTTAAGTAGCATTGGTAAGGTTGTTGACGCTGCTAGTCCGCTGAGTAAGCTCTTACGCAGCGGGTATCAAGACCCAGATGCGAAACGAATCAGAGAGTCTCTCCTCTCTGGCCTGAAAAATGGTGGTGAGATTTTTGTCAAATACCAAGACAAAAAGCGCGGAACCAATGAGCTTGTTTACAAAATGACCTATTTTCGCCTTTATGATAAGTGGAACTGGTTGATTGCCTCTGGTTTTGATTACAGTGACCTTGAGGAGATGATTCAGTTCAAGAAAAAAGAACACCAGCGTCTTTTTCAAGAAAAATTACGCATTTCCCTAGCAATCTTCTGTTTTATACTCCTTGGAGCACTGTGTATTTCGCTGCTCTTTGCTCATAAAGTGCGGATACTTTTTCTCTCCTATCGGCAACGATTAGAGGCTTCTAACAAAGAGCTGGTCAAGGCAATAGATGATGCTCATACTGCCACTCTTGCCAAATCTGAATTTCTCGCCAATATGAGTCATGAAATTCGCACCCCGATGCACGGTATTATTGGTCTGGCTGAACTGATGTTGGAAACAAAGCTGTCAGAGCGACAGGCAGATTATATACGAAAAATTCTTTTTTCTTCCAGAAGCCTTGAAGAGATTATTAACGATATTCTTGACTTCTCTCGAATCGAAGCAGGAATGCTCAAGATTGAACATGTTTCTTTTAATCTACCAGATCTTTTTGACAACTTAATGCTAATGTTCAGCGAGCATAGCCGGAGGAAAAATATTCATCTCGCTCTTTCTTTAGCCCCTGACTTACCGCAGCAGGTCATTGGCGACCCCATGCGCTTGCATCAGGTACTGTCTAATCTGATTGGCAATGCGGTTAAATTTACAGAAGCTGGCGAGATTATGGTTCAAGTTGCAACAGTACGGCGTAACGACGAACAGGCGGAAATCAGCTTTTCGGTGAGAGATACAGGAATCGGCATTCCCGCAGATAAAATTTCGCAGCTATTTGAATCGTTCACGCAAGCTGATAACTCAACCGCAAGAAAATATGGCGGTACAGGTCTTGGCCTTACTATCTGCAAACGTCTTGTCAATCTCATGGGCGGTCAGCTAACCGTTGAAAGTGAGGTCGATATAGGGAGTATCTTTTCGTGTTCCTTAATTTTTCATCTTCCTGTGCAGCGACATGATAGCACGGGAGCTGACAGCGTAGATATAACAGCTGTTTCTATACAGAAAATCAGACACGCCCGTATTCTCCTCGTAGAAGACAATCTAATCAATCAGCAGGTAGCGCAAGAAATTCTTGCAAAAGCTGATTTGCAGGTAAAAACTGTTAGTAATGGTGCAGAAGCGGTAGCGACAGTGGCCGCAGAGGACTTTGATGCCGTGCTGATGGACATTCAGATGCCAGTTATGGACGGTTATGAGGCAACCCGGAAAATTCGCCAAGAGCTGGGAAAAACTGAACTGCCGATTCTCGCTATGACCGCTCATGCGGTGAGTGAAGAGAGAGACAGATGTTTCCGCATGGGCATGGATGATCATATTGCTAAACCAGTTAGCCGGGCTGCTCTGTTTCAAGCTCTAGCAAAATGGATTCGGCAAGAACCTGAACGGATAAAAAAAACGCCATCTTTTTCTCAAGGCTGTGGCAGTTCTTCCTGTCTCAGTGCATTGTTCTTAGAGCACAATAAGCCGCATACAATAGAGCTTGATCTTGCAGGAGGCGTAAAGCGGCTAGAGGGCAATAAAACACTCTACTTAAAATTGCTTAAAAGTTTTTGTCGAGAGCAGGAGGATATAGAGGCACGAATCGAAGAGTTCAGCAAAAAGAACGATATTGAGTCTCTTCGCCACACTGTCCATAGTCTCAAAGGCGTGGCTGGCAACATTGGTTTACCCGGTATTCAGCGAATTGCCGCAACAACAGAAAAAGCACTCCACAGCGGCTGGACAGAAGAGGCAAAGGGACATTTGCAGCAAGTTACAAAACAGGTACGAGAAACTATTGATTATCTTGCTGTTCGTCTCCACTCTGGAGAAGAGTTGACGAGTCAAGATAATAAGCAAGGAGAGATTCCAGAGAATTTTGACGAACAAGCTGCATTGTTAACCCTTGGGCAGCTTGCCTCACTTCTTGAACAATCAGATTTTTCTTCTCTGCAATTTTTGGAAGATCATAAAGATACAATTAAATATCTTATGAGTAGACAGCGTTTTGCTCGCCTCCTGCACTGTATTGAAGGCTTTAGCTTTGAACAGGCTTTGGTAATGATCAAGATCAGATTACAAGAAGAGGAACCTGCTAGTGCTGTTGCACCATTAAATTGACGGGTAAAGATGCTTCAATTTTATCCTCGCGTCCTTCGTGGTGAACTGCCAGTCCACCGGAGCGCCTTTCTCGTTCCGCATCGCGCACCATTCATCACACT
>JAPEVH010000042.1 GCA_026645415.1 Candidatus Electronema sp. | reverse complement strand
CAAGGTGAATTCCTGCCCTGCCTTGAGGTCGAGGGCATGACGCATGGCTTTGGGAATGGAAAGCTGAAACTTGCTGGAAAGTTTTGCCTGAAGCATGATTTTACCTTTTCTTTATCGTTCTTGTTTTGAGCATAGGCTATTGCTGATCAGCGCACAAGTTTTTTCTGATCGTTCCGGCAGCACAAGAGCAGGTCAGATTTCATTCTTGAGGCGGCCTGCAAAGAGGCGGAAAACGTCCTGCTTGATCAGCGGCTGTTTCTATTGGATGAGGGACAATTTGCTGAATTCGCTGCTGTCCTGCGGCAGGGCATGGCCGGAAACCGGCAGCTTTGCCTGCGGCGTTCCGTCCCTTAATGACTGGCTGAAAAAGCAGGCGTTGAAAAATGAGGTCTCCCGCGCATCCCGCACTTATGCAGTCTGCGAGAGCGGCAGCCGGAATGTGGTCGGCTTTTATGCGCTGGCGACCGGCAGCGTGGCCCGCAAGCAGGCTCCGGGGAGAATCAGCCGCCAGATGCCGGAACCCGTGCCTGTGGCTGTTTTGGGCCGTCTGGCGGTTGATCAACGCTGGCATGTTTTTGAAAATGTCCGTGACCTCTTCACGGGAAAGCCGCAAGGCCCAATTGATTATTCCAGCCGCCGCGCCTGCTCCAGTCGGCCCGCTCTTCCTTGCTTATCCGCTTGGTCAGCTCCACCGTCATGCGCCTGCGCTCGATGCCGCTGGTGTAGTCCGTGGTTGCCAGCCGCTCGTTGCTCATCATCAGGGTTTGGCCCTCATAGATGAACGAGCCTTCCTGCTGCTGGTTCTTGCGCTCCAAGCGGAGCGGGTCTTGCCCGGTCATCGCCTTCAGCACGCTGACCGCGCCGCCGTATTTGTCCGCCTCCTCAATCGCAACCAGCCGCCTGCCGTAAATGCCTGCGGTCTCAAAGCGGTTTGATTCCAGCTCCTTCAGCTTGGTGATTATGGCGTTGTCCTTGCCGACCAAGACAAAGGCCAGCCTGCCCAAAGTGCTTTTTCCTGTCCCGGCAGGGCCGATCAGATGCAGGAACACCTGCAAGTCCGGGCGGCCTGTCAGCAGGGCGTTGAACCATGCCTGAATCAGTCGTACTGAATCCGCGTCCCCGTCCAGCGCGGTTTTGAGCCATTTAAGGAACTCCGGGCATTGAGCCTCTGCCGAGTATTCGTAAGGCAAAACCCATGGATGCGCGTTCTCCCCAGCCGACCGACCTATTGAGCTGAAAAAATCTCCTTGAAGATTTTGATGATAGAGGCGATTCCGACCGCGATGCCGATGTAGTCCTTTATCTTGGAAATGATAGAAGGGGAATCCTGCTTGTCCTTTTGGGAACCGGTTGCTGTCGATTTGCTTTTTGCCGCCATACAGTTGCTCCTTTGCAAGATAGTTGTTTGTATTTTATTCCTGATGCAAGCATTATGATCCTGTTTTTACAGAAAAACTAATGATAAAAACTGTCCGGCGAAAAAAGACAAAAAAAGCCCGCTATTGCTGTAATAGCGGGCAGCTATGCATACTTCTTTACGAAATGCTGTGCTGAGTTTTTATCAGCAGTTATTTCTACATGTTAGGCTTCAAGGGATGTTTTTTGTCCTTTCTTTCGTTTATTACCTGCCGCACGATACCGGGCAGCGTTCCGCCCAGCTCAAGCGGTCTGTTTAATATCGCAAGCAACTTCTGAAGTATTCCGTTCGGGTTGTTAGTTGGCCGTTGACCAAAGAAAATGCATTCATCATAAAAGGATTCAATAAGAATATGCTCCGCTATTCTTGCTTGACCTTTCCGCCGTCCTGTTCGACTCTGATGCTTCTTAAGCGATTCGGCAGCCATTATGATAGAGTAGAGATAAGGCAAAAGTACTGACTTTGCATTTGTACCGCCGCCGTCACTTTGTTTTGCGGCTGACTCATAACCAAATTGGGCATGAATTGTGTTTTGCAGGTGAGCAAGAAGTTTCTTGTCTTCAAGAAGTTTGGCGAGTTCCGCAGCATGTTTTCCAGCCCGAAAGAGTTTTTCATTAAGCTCATTTATCGTAGTCTCGCCATAATATTTCCTCCGCATTAAAAAGTGATTAGCAGCAATTTTTATGCCGTTCAATGCGTTTTCATCCATCAATGCAATAATAGCTGTTTCTTCAGCATCAGTAAATATTCTGTCCGGGAGAGTTCCAGCAAAAACAGAAGGCCAACGATGACATTCCGTGAAAGAACTTGGATCGGGGCGATGCCGCTTGTATGCTTCCCCTGGGCCGTGGACCCATATCGAACAACACGCACAACTTCCGTCAGGCATCGTTTATCTCCTTGTTATCAACTTAGAGAACATCATATTCCATCTCCTGCAATAGATTTCCCCACCATTGCATCAGCTCAAGCCGCTGCTCCAAATATTCGCTTCTATGATAGGCCGCCCGCACCTTGTTGCGCTGCTCATGGGCAAGGGCCTTTTCAATCACGTCGCCGTCAAAGCCTTTCTCGTTCGCCATAGTGGAGAAGACGGCCCGGAAGCCATGCACAGTTGCCCGTGAATGGTAGCCCATGCGGTACAGGGCATAGAGCATGGTGTTCTCAGAAAGCAGCTTCACGCCGTCCCTGCCGGGGAAAATCAGCCCTTCCTTGCCGTAGAGCCTGCCCGCCCGCTCAAGGACGGCCACCGCCTGCCGTGACAGGGGCACCGTATGCGGGCTGTCCATCTTCATCCTTTCGCCGGGTATGCGCCACAAGGCCGCGTCAAGGCTGATCTCCGCCCATGTCGCCCCCCGCGTCTCACCGCTCCGGGCCGCTGTGAGGATGGTGAACTGCAAGGCAAGTTTCGTGGCTATGTCAATATCCGCCCGCATAAGGGCCTGCATGAACTCCGGCAGCTCATCGCCGGACAGCGCGGCCCGGTGAACGACCTTGCGGCTTTTTAAGACTCCCTGCATGTCAGCAGCCGGGTTATAGGTTGCCTTGCCGCTCTGCACTGCATAACGAAATACAGCGTTCATTCGTTGCAGCAGCTTGCGGGCGATCTCCAAGGCTCCCCGGTTTTCAATGCTCTTCAAAAGCTCAAGAACCATCGGCGGCGTGACCGCATCAACAGGGCAGCCTCCAAGAGAGGGGAAGGCATCGCGTTCCAACGTGCCCAAAACAGCTCTGGCATGGCTCCTGCTCCACCGCTCCTGCTGCCGCTCCATCCATTCGCGGGCCACGGCCTCAAAGCTGTTCGCCGCCGCTGCCTGCTCCGCTTTCTGCTGCTCAATGACCGCCTGCTTCTCTTTCTGCCGCTCATGCGAGGGATTTTTCCCCGCCTTGACCTGCTCACGCGCCTCAGCTCTTGCTTTTCTCGCCTGCTCAAGGCTCATGTCGGGGTATTCCCCCAGAACGCAGGTTGACTCCTTGCCGTCCACTCTGAAACGGTAACGCCATGTGCTTTTTCCAGACTCGGCGACATGAAAATAAAGGCCCTGACCGTCGGGCAGCTTGTAGGGCTTGTCTTTCGGCTTGGCTTGACGGATTTGAACAGCGGTAAGTTTTGACATGGTGCGGCTTCCAACAGGTGGGTACGGGTACGCAAAGGGTACGTTGTTTCCTTTGTCAGTTACCCGCAGTTATACCCGCTTCATGCAGCGGAAGTCAACGCACTTTTTTGGACGAAAACGGAAGGAAAGGCAAAGAAAAACCCGCTAACCTGTTAAGGTTGCGGGCTATATGATACGTCAATGGACGTTACTGAACTATGATATGGTGCCGAAGGCCGGACTCGAACCGGCACAGAGAAACTCCACTACCACCTCAAGATAGCGTGTCTACCAATTCCACCACTTCGGCACTAAAAAAATTTATTTCTTGGTCTCTGCCGCCTGCTGCTCTGTTTTTACTTCTTTAGCGGCAGGAGCCGGTACATCAGGTTGAGATTCTGTCTGCGGCACTGACTCTTCTTGTACTGCTGGACTTGGTGTTGGCGCAGTTGTAGTTGTCTCAGCTTCCTTGCTCGTCGCAACAGGTTCAGTCTTTCCCGTCTCAGCAGGCGGCTGTTCTGTTGTTGGCATAGGAATCGTTATTGGCTGTTCCTTCTTTACCGGTGCAGCAGCCTCTTTTGTCGGTAGAGTGCTCATAACAGAGCCACTGCTTTTATGCGCAGAAATATAAGCCAACGTCACCGAAGTGCCCATAAAGACAATTGCGGAAAACGTGGTGATCTTATTTAGTAGCGGCACCGGCCCTTCACTTCCGAATAAAGACTGACTTGAGCCGCCAAAGGTGGCACCAATATCAGCCCCTTTGCCATGCTGAAGCAAGACAATCGCAACGAGGAAGAGGCAGACCAGAATGTGAATTATAATCAGCAGTGTTGTCATCGAAAATAAATAATCCGCTCAAAAGTTGTAGCATTGAGTGACGCGCCGCCTACTAACACACCATCAATATCCGGCCGGGCCATCAGGCTATCAACATTCTCAGGTTTGACCGAGCCACCATACAGTATTCTAATACAGTCGGCAAGTGTTTTTTCATAGGAACGGGCTAACAGCTCCCGAATAAAAGCATGAACCTCTTGCGCCTGGGCATCGGTAGCAGTCTTACCCGTACCAATCGCCCAAACTGGCTCATAGGCGACTACAACGTTACTCATTTGCTCTGCGGTTATTTGGGCCAAACCTTGGGTGAGCTGTTCTTCAAGAACATTGAAGGTATTACCTGCCTCACGCTCTGCTAAGGTCTCACCAATACAGAGAATCGGCATTAAGGCAAACTGCAAGGCAGCCCGCAAGCGTCGATTAATCATCGAGTTGTCTTCGCCAAAAATATGCCGGCGCTCAGAATGGCCAATGATGACCATTTCTATACCAGCATCTAAGAGCATAGGCGGCGAGACTTCGCCAGTAAAGGCCCCTTCTTTTTCCCAGCCCACGTTTTGAGCCGCCACTTTGACCGGCGAACTAGCCACGGCCTCTTTGACCGCAGCTAAGGCAGTGAACGGCGGGGCAATCATCACTTCACGATCCGTTAGCCCTTGAGTCGCCGCAGCCACGGCCGAGGCCAGAGCAACCGCCTCAGTACGGGTTAAATACATTTTCCAGTTGCCTGCGATCAGCGGTATTCTGGTCATATTTCCTCCGAAAGAACTGCTTGCGTCAATTCCATAGAATTGGTTGTGTCGGCAATCTGCTATCTGCTTCCGGTTTCACCGGCCTGCGCCCAGCATCAAGCAGCTCGTTTAATGCCTTTTCTGCGGCGGCTGTTGCTTGGATCACCGCAACTTGCGACGCTGCCTCCGCATTTCTTGCGGCGATAAACTTGTCCAACCTCTTACGCAGCTCGGCTGCTGAAACCGGCGCACCGGCAAACTTCGGGTTGTCAGTCAGCAAGGCAATGAGCCTCCTAGCCTCGGCGATAAGCTCTGTCTCGCTTGTCGGCAAATCTTCCATTGTAGCTCCTCCTGCACAATTATTCCAACGCCGCCATTTTCGGCAAAACCTTCCCTTTCATCAGCTCCAAGAATACACTGCATCCACGCAGGTCAGACACATCTTCTCCTCCAAAAGAACTGTGTAACGCCTACGTCCCTTGCTTTATCATCTTCATGTATTCATCATGGGTTCCAATCCAGACCCAGATGAAATCATCGCCATCTTCACAGGCCAAGGCGCGATGCGCCATGCCAATCCGTGCAGACCAAAATTTGCCGACCTTCTTGAAATGCAGCGAGGGGTGACTCTGATCATCTTTCAGCAGCGAAAAATTGTTTCTCGCCAAATCCTGCGCACTTGGCGAAAGATGGTCAAAACATTTCCAGAAACGTGCTGTTGTTTTGTGCATCAGAGATTGCGCAACATACCGCTTTTCTTCTCACGCGCCGCTTCTTCAGCAAGAAAATCCAACCTGCCTGCCTGCGTATCCTGCGCAATCTTTTTGTCCCATTCTTCCCAGTCTCTCTCTGAAAACCATTTTCGCAGCTTTCTGTATTCCTTCTCAGGGAGCTGGATGATGCTCTTTTTTATTTCTTCAGCGGTCAGCATGGCCTTTGTCCTCCGTGCAGATTGGTCAGCATCTTGCGCTTGGATTCTTCCTTCCATCAGCTCCAAGAAGGCACCGCCCCTTGGCGCGATTCAGATACATTTTCCAGTTGCCTGCGATCAGCGGTGTTTTGGTCATATTTCCTCCGAAAGAACTGCTTGCGTCAATTCCATAGAATTGGTTGTGTCGGCAATCTGCTATCTGCTTCCGGTTTCACCGGTCTGCGCCCAGCATCAAGCAGCTCGTTTAATGCCTTTTCTGCGGCGGCTGTTGCTTGGATCACCGCAACTTGCGATGCTGCCTCCGCATTTCTTGCGGCGATAAATTTGTCCAACCTCTTACGCAGCTCGGCTGCTGAAACCGGCGCACCGGCAAACTTTGGGTTGTCAGTCAGCAAGGCAATGAGCCTCCTAGCCTCGGCGATAAGCTCTGTCTCGCTTGTCGGCAAATCTTCCATTGTAGTTCCTCCTGTACAATTATTCCAACGCCGCCACACCGGGCAGTACCTTGCCTTCCATCAGCATCAAAAAGGCTCCTCCGCCGGTGGACATATAGGAAATATTATCCGCCTCACCAGACTGCATCACCGCTGCGTTGGAGTCACCGCCGCCGGTAATGCTGAGGGCGTGCGACGAGGCCACGGTGTGCGCAAGAGCCATAGTGCCACGGGCAAAGGCATCCATCTCAAAGGCACCCATCGGGCCATTCCAGACAATGGTCTTGGCATCGGCCAGCACTGCCGAAAAGCAGAGCACTGAGGCCGGGCCAATGTCCAAAGCCATCCAGCCTTCGGGAATATCCTGCACCGTTACTTGCTTGCAGATAGCATCCGGGGCGAATCGGTCAGCAGCAATCACATCTACCGGCAGATAAACCTTGACTCCCTTAGCCTTGGCATCAGCCAAAACTTGACAGGCACTGTCCAAGAGATCGTCCTCAACTTTAGAAGCTCCGACCGCCAATCCTTGGCTCTTCAGAAAGGTGTTGGCCATTGCCCCACCGATCAGTATTTTATCGACCTTGTCCAGCATCCGGTTTAAGGCTTGGAGCTTACTGGAGACCTTGGCACCGCCAACAATGGCGACCAAAGGCCGCTGGGGTGCATCAATAGCCCGGTGGAAATAATCCAGCTCCTTGTGCAGAAGCAGTCCAGCAGCTTTCTCAGAAATATACTTGGTTATTCCAGCTACTGAGGCATGTGCCCGATGCGAAACGGCAAAGGCATCATTGATATAGACATCAGCTAATGCAGCCAGCTTTTTAGAAAATTCTGGGTCATTGGCTTCTTCGCCAGCGTAAAAGCGGAGGTTTTCTAGCAAAACGTAGCCGTTGCCAACATATGTAGACATCAAGGCTTCCACTTCTGGACCAACACAGTCTGGAGCCAGTTTCACCTCTTTGTCAGTCAGTTCCGCCAAACGCTTCGCTATTGGGGCAAGTGAATACTTCTCCACTCGCTTGCCCTTGGGTCGCCCCATGTGCGAGGCCAGAATGACCTTTGCGCCCTGCTCTAAAGCATATTGAATCGTTGGCAGCACCGTGCGGATACGCAGATCATCGGTGATTTCCCCCTGCTCATTCATAGGCACGTTGAAATCAACCCGGATCAGTACCCGCTTCCCTTGCAAGTCAAGATCACGAATGGTCTTCATGCTCTACCTCCTCAAACCATCTGATTGGCTACAGAAACTGTCAAATCGCCGAGCATGTTGGTATAACTGCCCAGCTCGTTGTCGTACCAGCCATAAATAACCGCTTGGGTAACAGGAACCTCTAGCACGGCCGGTGTCTGGCCGGGCACGAAGTTAAAGCCTTTCAGGTTATCAAGATGCACTTTGAGCGAAGCAGTACGAGTGTGGGTCTCGGTGGCCTCGATCAGAGCAGCAGCTTGCGGGGTGCCGACAATGTCTGAGGAAACGTTTTGTTCTTCAGAGTATTGCAGGTACTGGGAAGAGGCTGCATAATCACGATAAATACCGTTGATCAGGTCGCGCTTAACCGGATTTTCCATCTCGTCCTGAAGATTGAGCACCAAGATGATCAGTGAGCCAGTTGAGGTGGGAATACGGACTGACTCTGCAATAAAACCAATTCCTTTCATCTCTGGGATAACCAGCCCCAAAGCCTTGGCCGCACCAGTGGTGGTCAGAATGATATTGTTAAGAATAGAACGGTTTTTGCGTAGATCAGCAGCACCAGCACTTGGCACGCTGTCCAAAACTTTCTGGCTACCAGTGGCAGCATGAACTGTGACCATTGAGGCGGTCAGCATTCGATCTGCGCCAAAATGATCGAGCAGCGGCTTGATCATATAGGACAAACAGGTTGTGGTACAGGAAGCCGCAGAAATAATCGAATGCTGCTCTGATTTGTAATCATCATCGTTGATACCCATCACCGTAGTGATGGCATCAGCAGGCATATCCAACCCTTTGGATTTAATTTTAAAGGGTGCAGAAACTAGGACCTTTTCCGCTCCAGCTTGCAGATGACCGCGTACTGAGCCGTTCTTTGCATCCGCATCAGCAGTTGGGTCTTTAAACACGCCTGTACTATCTACAACGATACGGACGTTGTTCTCCTGCCACTTAATATCTTTTGGGTTACGGGCCTCACGCAGTATTGTCAGAGGTACTCCGTTAACGGTCATTGTTCCTGCGGCTTCATTCAGATTCTCAATCACTCTGCCACCCTTATGGCCATGCAGGTAGGTAGAGAGTCTGCCGTAGGAGGAATCCTTTTCGATCACAGCGGCGATATCTTCTAAACCACCGCCAACCTGACGGCCGAGATTAACCACAATTTCTGAAAAATGTTGCCGAGAAACATGATGCCAGAGTGAAAGTTTTCCGATTCTGCCCAGACCGTTGATGCCCAGTTTCATGCTTGAAATTCTCCTTTCTTTGCCGTCAATATGTTGTCCATCTTTTGTAAGATGGCGGTGTACGGATTAACCCTGCCGCAAACGGCAAAGCAAACTTAAGATGAATATTTTTGCAAAGCGCGGTATGATACGCTAAATCAATAGGCAATGATAGGTCATAAGTACATTTATGACAAGAATAAAGCAAGCAATAGGAGCAAATTCTCTTCCGTGTCATGAAAAAAGCAGTTGTCCTTCTTAGTGGTGGATTAGACTCTACTACAGTGCTCGCCATTGCCAGAAGCAGGAGTTTTTCCTGTTATTGCCTCAGTTTTCATTATGGCCAAAAACAAAATATTGAGCTAGAGCGGGCAGCCCATATTGCGACAGTTATGCGGGCAGAACAGCATTTAGTGCTTCGCCTAGATCTAGGAAAAATTGGAGGTTCTGCACTCACTGCCGCAATTGAGGTGCCAAAAGATCGAAAGGATGAGGAAATCAGTCAAGGCATCCCTGTCACGTATGTGCCGGCTCGTAATATTATTTTTCTTTCTCATGCCATTGCGTGGGCAGAGGTGATTGGCGCCGCAGATATTTTTCTTGGGATCAATGCCGTAGATTACAGTGGCTATCCAGACTGTCGGCCAGAGTTTCTTCATGCTTTTAGGCAAATGGCCAACCTTGGCACCAAGGCAGGCAGCACAGGAAACGCTTTTCAATTTCATGCCCCACTGATCGAACTGAGCAAGAAAGAAATTATTGAGGTTGGCACTAAGCTAGGAGTGGACTATTCCTTAACGCATTCGTGCTACGATCCAGTGCAAGGTTTGGCCTGTGGTCACTGTGATGCCTGCATCCTTCGCCTTAAAGGTTTTGCTGAAGCTGGCTTGGAAGATCCAGTGCAGTATGCAAGTAAGATGGATAAAAAAACAAAACGCTATAGGGAGAGTTAAGACTCATTGCCTATGCCTACCTTTGCTGAATACCCTTTTACGCCCCAGAATTTTGTTACTACTGACGGTCACCGACTTTCTTATGTAGATGAAGGTAGTGGCCTGCCAGTGGTCATGGTACATGGCAATCCGTCTTGGTCTTACCTATACCGAAATGTGATTGCTGCTCTAAGGCGCAATTATCGCTGTATTGTTCCCGACCATCTCGGCTGTGGTTTGTCTGATAAGCCACAAGACTGGTACTATCGCCTTGAGAATCATATTGACAATTTCACTGCCCTGCTCGATCATTTACATATAGAACGCTGTATTTTAGTTGTCCATGATTGGGGCGGAGCGATTGGTATGGGCTGGGCAGGTCGTCACCCAGAACGGGTAGCCGGGCTTGTGGTGCTGAACACCGCCGCCTTTCGCTCTAGCCAGCTTGCTTTGCGGATTGCTGTCTGCCGCTGGCCCTTACTCGGTGCCTTGCTGGTACGTGGCCTGAATGGTTTTGCTTGGCCTGCTACCTTTATGGCGGTGTGCAAAAAAATGCGGCCAGAAATCAAGGCTGGTTTCCTTACTCCCTATAATAGCTGGGCAAATCGAGTCGCAGTGCATCGTTTTGTTCAGGATATTCCAATGCAGCCGCACCATCCGTCATGGAATACGCTAGTAGAGGTAGAGAATTCTTTAGAACGGCTCCAGGATAAGCCTATGCTGATTTGCTGGGGCGGACTAGACTTTTGCTTCAACGATCACTTTTATGGTGAATGGCGGCGGCGTTTTCCGCAGGCAGAAAGTCATTATTTTCCAAAGGCTGGACACTATGTGCTGGAAGATGCTCTCGCTGAAGTACTGGATCTGCTGCCGGGATTTCTAGGCAGATGTAATGAGCATTAAAAGACTATTCAGATTAACTTATAAAGAAAATTCAACTCTTTTGTTTTGCGTTCGTGTTTTATTTTTCAACGATGCAACAACTTAGTAGAATGTCTCCTCTAATACCGCATGACTATGCCCCAAATCCTGATAGTTGATGACGAGCAGAGTGTGCGGGATTTTCTTAGCATTCTCTTTCAGCGCGAGGGGTATCAGGTCACTATTGCGCCCGATGCCGAAGCTGCTTTGGCGGCAGTGGCCGGGAAAGAAGATTTTGATGCTGTCATCACGGATGTCAGAATGCCGGGTATGAGTGGGTTAGAGCTATTAGCTGAACTCAAACACCGCCACCCAGATTTACCAGTGATCATGGTCACAGCCTTTGCCTCGCCTGATGACGCAGTGCAGGCCATGCGCAACGGGGCCTTTGACTACATCACTAAGCCTTTTAATGTAGATGAGCTACGCAAAGCAGTTAAAACAGCAGCCGCCAAGCGCAAAAAAGGGACAGCACCGAAAGCTATAGATGAATTCTCTGGCATTATCGGCTCTAGCTCGGAAATGCTGAAAATTTTTGATCTTATTCAGCGAGTTGCTCCGACTCCGGCCAGTGTGCTGATCTATGGCGAGTCAGGTACAGGCAAGGAGCTGATTGCCAAGGCCATCCACAATCTTTCCAACGTAGCAAATAAGCCTTTTGTGCCCATCAATTGCAGTGCTATCCCAGAAAGTTTGATGGAAAGTGAGCTGTTTGGCCATATCAAAGGCTCTTTCACAGGTGCAGTGGCAGACAAGTCTGGACTCTTTGAACAGGCACATACTGGCACCCTGTTTCTTGATGAAATTGGTGAATTGAACCTCTCCATCCAGACCAAATTGTTACGAGTACTCCAAGAGCGGGAGATCGTGCCAGTTGGCTCAACCCGGACTAAAAAAGTGGATGTACGGATTATCTCGGCCACCAATCGCGATCTTGAAGAGGAAGTCATGGAAAAACGATTCCGAGAGGATCTTTTTTACCGCTTGGCTGTGGTACCTCTACGTATGCCACCGTTGCGGGAGCGCAAGGGTGATGTTCCCATTTTGGTTGATTATTTTCTCAAAAAGTATGCCAAGCTGATGGGTAAAGAGGTACAGACCGTGTCTTCCTATGGCTTGGAAGTCTTGATGAAGTACAATTTCCCTGGTAATGTGCGGGAATTGGAGAATATCATTGAGCGGGGCGTGGCCTTAGAATCCTCCAATATTGTTCTGCCAGAAAGCCTCATTCTTTCTCGTAAAGAGCAAAAAAATAACCTTGATTCGCAAGGAACCCGCAAAGAAGCCCTTTTTATCGGTGCTCGAGATGAAGCAGAACTCTTTGACCGAGGCCTAGAGGAGAGCATTGCCCGCATGGAAAAAAAGATGATCATGTATGCTATTGAAGCTGCCGAAGGATCAAAGATTCGCGCTGCCGATCTGCTGAAGATTAGCTTTCGCTCTCTGCGCTACAAGGTTAAAAAGTATGAAATTGACTAACCCACGGGAAATCAGAAAGAAAATGATTTCCGATCTTTTTTGCAGTAGGAACTTTATTCATGGTCAGTAGCACCAGATTTATTAGAGAGCTTACGCCACAGCAGAACACAGGTGAACAACTTCGCTTACATCTCCTCTGGCTGCTACTGATTCGAGTACTGCTTTTTACTTTGCTGATCGCCGTCACGGTGATCTTGCAAAAAAAAGGCCGTGACATCATTCTGCCGCCTCCTGTCGTGACTATGGCCTTCCTCGCTGTAGTCTTTATCTATTCGATTGGCGCGGCAGGCTTGCTACAAAATATGATTCGGCACTTGCCTCGTTTTGGTTTAATCCAGCTTCTTTCAGATACCATATTTGCCGCCTTATTAGTAGCTGGCACTGGATGCAGTCAATCGATTTTCACGCCAGTTTTTATTTTTCCAGTGATCGTAGGTGGCATGACGCTCAATCGTACTGGTGGATTGATCGCAGCAGCAGGAGCCTCTTTACTTTATGGCGGCATTCTGGCTAGTGAATATCTAGGTTACATTCCCCAGTTCTATGCGCAGACTAGGTATGTGCCACCGACTGACTATCTCGCCCTAACCAATGTTTATTCTGTCTATGGGATTACCTTCTTCACTATCGGTTTTCTCAGTAACATGTTGGCTGGACGTTTGCGAAAAACCGAAGAAGCTCTTTCACATACTTCTGTCCAGTTTGATCGCTTAAATCAGATCTACAAACAGGTCTTTGACGATATCAGCACTGGTATTGTCACTGTTGACGGCCGCAATCGGGTGACTTCTTCCAACACAGCTTTTGCTCAGATCAGCGGTTATACTGCTGAGGAACTCTTTGGTCTGCCTTTTGTGTCTTTTTTTCCTTCTGCCATGCTCACTGAAACGGATCAAAGTAGGCAGATAGCAAATTTACAGCGAAAAGATGGAAAAATGATGCGAGTAAGACATACTTTTGCTCGCTTAAATCTGCCCAGTGATCCAGCGTTAGAAGATCCAAGTGATACTCAGTGTAAGGTTATCACTGTACAAGATATTAGTTTGTTAGAGCAGATGGAACGACAGATGCGGGCAGCAGAGCAGATGGCGACCATTGGTGAACTAAGCGCGGCTGTGGCCCATGACTTCCGTAATCCTATTGCTGCCATATCTGGTTCTGCGCAGCTTTTAAAGAGCGTTCATACTGCAGAGAATAACCCTGATCCCGTTAGCCGAGCTAATCGCCATTTAACGGAAATTATCCTCCGGGAAACAGCGCGGATGGAAAAGACCATTACCGATTTCCTCCAATTTGCCCGCCCAGCAGAGCTGAATCTCGAATGGTTTGATGTAAAGCGTTTAGCGGAAGAAACGATTCTTCAGATTAAAGGGCGAGAGTCCTGTCCGCTTGGAGCAGCGATAGAAACAGATATTCCAGATCATCTTGATTGCTGGGCTGACCGGCAGTTATTCCAAGTTCTTCTTGCGCATCTTTTAGAAAATAGCTGTGCGGCCGCAGCACGAGCAGTAGCTTGGCCTGTCCTTGTTCAAGCACGAGAACAGCAAAGAGACGAACAGAACTGCATCTATCTTGCTGTGATAGATCGAGGCCCTGGCATTAGTGCAAATATCAGGGGAATGATTTTTACGCCGTTTTTTACAACCAAGGCCAATTGTGCTGGTCTTGGTTTATCAATAGTCAAACAGATAGCTGAACAGCATGGTGGTACAGTGAGCCTGCTAGAAGTAGAGCAAGGCTGCACAATGGAGGTTTGTTTTCCATTGCCTCCTTTATCAGATGATGAGTAGGTGGTGGATTCAAATTCCCGGATGCGCCGAGAGGTGCTGTACAGACCGTCCATCCAGCAGTGGCGTGAATTCCACTTCCAGCAGTTCTGCGATTTGTTTCAATAAAGTTTTTTCCGGCATGTTCGTCCTCTCTGCAAGAATTTATGAAGATGGAAGGAAATTATTCCGCTACGTTGCCGCTATCAAGCGGAAAAAAAGCGGCTGAGGAAAGAAGGCTGCTGCTTTGAGGAAGGAATCTTCTGGGAAAAGCTAGGCGACTTCAGAGTGCGAGGCAGAAGCGGACTAGAAAAAGGTAGGCGGTTGCTGGCTTGAATTAGGAGTTTCGGTGAATTCAAGTTGTAAGTGCGCACCCCGATCCGGTAAACCTCAGTTCTTCCAATCACCATTATCCTTGCTTCTCTTAGAAATTTTTAAGACAATAGGCTACAGCTTATCGCTGCTGTGGCTATATTTATTAGATCTTCAGCATGATCTGACTGCCTGAGGCTTCATAACTTGAACCCGAACACATAATAATTTTTCTCATGACAGATTTCAGCATTGGCTCTATCCATCACGGTTTTATTCTCCGGCACAAAGAACATGTTACCGACATCAGCTCTGACGTATATCTCTTTGAGCATCAAGTTCTTGGTACTCCTGCCTTAGCCATTAAAAACAACGATCCTAATAAGACCTTCTGTTTTGCCTTTCAAACCGTACCGCACGACTCTACTGGCGTGGCTCATATTCTCGAACACGCAGTGCTGATGGGTTCTAAGAAATATCCAGTGCATGATGTGTTTGGCGAGATCCACAAAGGCGGGCTGATGACCTTCCTGAATGCCATGACCGGTGCGGATACCACTTGGTATCCTTTTGCCACCCGCAACCTGAGCGAATACTTCAGCATCATGGATGTTTATTGCGACGTGGTGCTCAATCCACTGATTCCACGCAGCACCTTTGAGCAGGAAGGCTGGCATTATCATAAAGAGAGTGCGGACGCGCCGCTACAATTCCAAGGCGTAGTGCTCAATGAGATGAAAGGTGCTTATTCCGATCCGATTCGGGCTATCTTCCATCACACCTTCAGCGGCCTAATGCCAGAATCTACTTATGCCCATGAATCTGGCGGCGATCCTGCGTGCATTCCTGATCTTAGCTATGAAGACTTTGTTGCCTTTCATCGCAAGCATTATCATCCCAGCAATGGGATGCTGTTCTTTTATGGCGATGCCGAGCTTGAAGAAGAACTGGCCGCAGTACAGGACAAGTTCCTCAACAAGTATGAAGCAAAAGGCAAGCGCGCAGAAATAATTCAGGGCAGCGGAATTGCCGAATCGGTCTTTATTGAAGACAGCTACGCTGTACAGCCAGGCAGCCAATTAGAGGGAAAAACCTATCTTGCCGTGGCTGCACCCGTTGCCACTCTGCTTGATCGTGAGCTAACCACGGCTTTTCAAGTAATCGCTAATATTCTTTACAACTCTGATGCTTCTCCGCTGAAAAAAGCAGTTGTCGAAGCTGGATTGGCCAAAGACTTTGGCGGCATGTTTATTGCAGATCACTGCTTCCAGACCATTATGCTAACCTATCTGGTTGGCTCGGATTCAGACAAGCGCGATGCTTTCCTTACCCTCTGTCGGCAGGTTTTAAGCCAGATCGCCGAGCAAGGTCTTGATCGTGATCTTATCTTGTCTGAACTGAATAGTTATGAATTTGCCGTGCGAGAAGAGTTGACTCATGCCCAACGTGGTTTGGGACTCATTAGCAAGGCATTGCCTGCGCTTCAGCATGGTGCAGATCCCTTTGCTGCCTTACAAATCGAAGATATGTTTGCTTCTATCCGCAAAAAGGCTCTGGAAGAAAGATACTTTGAGCAGCTTATTCAAACCAAGCTCTTGGACAATCCAGCCTTTACTGCTGTTACTCTGCGGCCTGATCCAGACAAGGCCGCCCGCATTGCTGAAGCTGAACAGCAAAGATTAGCAGCTTACGAACAGACCCTTGATCAGGCGCAAATAGAGCAGCTCATTGCTAAGACCCAAGAGCTGATGCACTTGCAGCAGACTCCGAATAACGAGGAGACCCTGGCTTTACTGCCTAAGCTGTCTCGGACAGATTTAGAACGTAAACCGCAGCAACACAGCGTCGTCGCAGAGAACATTGGTCTGGCAGAATGTCTGAGTAGCGAATTAGATACCAATGGTATTGCCTATGTTCAATACGGCTTAGACTGTTCTAAGATTGGCCCTGATCTCCTGCCTTGGCTTGATCTTTTTGCTACTATCGCTACTGAGATCGGTACGGCACAACGAGATTATGTTCGCTTTGCCAAGGATATCAACATCCATACAGGTGGCTTCAGTCACTCCTTTAGTGCATATACGCATGTTAGTGGCCAGCAGGCACCGCTACCGCTCCTTTGGTTTCAGACCAAGGCTCTGTCCATCTCTCTTCCCAAGGCTCTGCAAATAATACAGGAAGTCTTTGCTGAACTTGATCTGAGTAATCGGCAGCGGATCAAAGAGATTGTTCTTCGTGAGTTTACTTGGGCCGAACATGCAGTGCAGAGCGAGGGTTGGCAACTTGCTGCGAGTCGAGTTTTTGCCAATCTCAGTCAAGCTGGCATGGTTAACGAGCATGTCAATGGCGTGACAGCCTATCTGCAACTGAAAGAGCTGGCTACAAACTATGATGCGCTGGAAGAGGATTTTCTCAGCAAATTGGAACGCCTGCGCCAGATGATTTTTCAGCCTACTGGCATGAAGATTTCTTTGACCGGCTCTGCTGCTGATATTGAGACAGTCAAAGCAAGCACAAATACGACCCTACATTGTCTACAAGGTGCTGCACCACAAACTACGGCCATGCCTTTTCCAAGCCTACCTACACGGCAGGCATTTACCACCTCCGCTGATGTAGTTTATAACGTACAGGGCTGTAAGCTGTTTGCCGAATCATGGCAACATACCGGTGCATTCGAGGTGCTGAAAACTTGGCTCTCACGCGACTATCTATGGAACACAGTGCGACAGCTTGGCGGAGCTTATGGCTGCTTTGTCCAGTTTCATCCGATCACTGGTAATCTAGCAGTGATCAGCTATCGCGACCCACAAGTAGAGAAAACCTATGCTGCTTACGGAGCTATTAGCACAGCAGTGCAAGAACTGAATTTGAGCCGGAGCAAATTGGATCAGCTTATTATTGGTACCTATGGGAGCCTGAATCCGCTCCGTTCACCCGTTGTTGAGGGAGCCAAGGCGCGTGACGCATATCTTTGTGGTATCACGCCAGAGCATCGGCAGCAGATCATTGCGCAGGTGATTGATGCTGACACCAAGGAGCTAAACAGCTTTGCCCCACTTTTCGAGAAGTTGAAAACTGACTGTTTCCGAGCCAGCATCGGCAGTGGAGAAAAGATTAGGTCTGCTGCTGGGTTGTTCAAGGAGATCACAGAGCTATAACCTACGGTGCTAAGTTAGCACTTGAATAAAACTGCCCAGCTCCATACAGCAAAAGGATGAGTATCCCCTGCCAAAAAGGATACTCATCCTTTTTTTGCCGGGATAGGAAACCTTTTCCTGTCGCATCGAGTAACCTTTTTCCCGCCTGACAAGCAAGGCACCGAAGAGCTGGGTGACTAATTTGATGTAGGGGGTCTCGCCGCAGCTTCATCAAACGGGAGATTTCTGCCGTCAAACAACGCAAATATTTCTTTGGCAGCCTTGCGCAGTTCGTTTTTCCGTTTTCCTTCCGGCAGAAGGGCAAGGCCAAGCTCAATTTCAGCCTACGTCACGGCACTGATGAAGAGCTGTTCAGCGGGCTGCGCGTCCAGCCATTCAACAACTGCCGGAAACGGGCATGGGCGCATCAATTCCGAAAGGATGTTGGTGTCAAGAAGCATCCCTCTCCTGCTGTGTCTTCAGCAGTCTCGGCAGAGAGCGGCTGGGAATATCAAGCTCCACACCTCCAATTTTTCGGAATCGCTGGTAGATGCGAGTGCCGAGTCCCTGCGGATGTGGCTCAGTTGTGAGAGATTTTTTTAGAATGCTTTTCACTTCATCCTCTACAGTGCAGCCATGCTTCTCTGCCTGCGCTTTCAATCTGAATCTGATCGGCTCTTCAAGCAGTATGGTCAATGCGCGCATGTTAATTTTTCTCCCGCCGCTTCCAACGTCATCTCTATTATCTTCGCGCTTATTCTTATCTCGTTCAGCAGCAAGGTTGCTATCAGCGGCTTTATCTCTTGTATCAATCCATCTTTTTTCGCTTTCAGCAAAATCCCCATTGTGCCTATCACATCAAGGTTGTTCATTTTGGCAAATCTTCTTGCTTTCAAATCGTCAATCAGGACGACAGAAGGCCGCTGTTCCAAGGCTAAGACTATTGCCTCCGCCTCTCCAGCTCCTATGTCGCTTGACAGCATCTCAACTGCCAATTTGTTTTCCACATTTTTTATCTTGCCGTGCAAAAACAGCTTCAATTCTTTTGCGAACGGTTTCTCGGCTTGGGCAACTTCTTCAAAAACAGCAGCGGGAACATAGAATTCTCGATAGAGTTTTTCGAGAATGTCCAGCTTACCTATGACAGCCAGAGCTATTAAGGGCGAGGAATCAGCGATGACAATCATTGGTTCATCACCTGATTCACTTCTTCAGCAAAGTCCTCTTCGTCATAGTTTATGGCTGGTATCTCGCATTTCCCAAGCTCAAACATGAAGTCAACTTTATTCATTCCAGCCAGCTCAGAAGCCTTTCCCATTGATAGCTTTTGCAGTCTGTAAAGCTCCATCGCGGCGTACAGCCGCATCTTTTTTATGAAGCTATTTTTTGTTTCATTTAAAGTATAAAGTATATCTTCAGGAACATGCAGCCTTAATTCTGTCGTTTTCATTTTTTGTCTCTTTAGTTACCAACGAAAAAGCTGGGCTTCCAGATAACGGGGAAACCCAGCCTACAGTGCTAAATTGAAATAAATATTGATCAAGGCACATCTCGGAACCATTAATTATCAGGAACTTTACTTCTGACACATTGTCCCCACCTCACGACCCACCAGCCCCAGCCGCCTTCTTCTCCTTCTTATGCCCCGGCTTGAAAGCCTTCATGAAATCAAGAAGAGTCTGGCCTTCCTCGGCAATTTCAGGATACGCCTCGGCAAAGTCGCGGATGCGGCGCGTGGTGTCGTACATCGCCTCCATGCACCTGTCCGTGGCCTGAAGCCGCTGATGATAGACGGAAAGATGCAGCTTTTCCAGCAGATGCTCGGCAGGCTCAAGATGAAGAACGTCGGCAAGTCCGTTTTCAAGCCCGGCGAGGACAGCATCATCCAGCTTGAGGGTTTCCTTGTGCTTTTGGACAAAACGGGCGGCATCGTCGGCAATAGCCTGATAGCCGGGCAGGGCTTTATGCAGGGACTGGATTTCATTTGCAGCCAGCGGGGGCAGGATTTCTACGTTCAGCAATTCGGCGACCTTTTCGAGATCGGTCTTTTCTGACATGGCGGGCCTCATTGGCAGGAATTTGAGGAGGATGGCGCAGGTTAGCGCGGGAAAATCTCGCTGTCAAGCAAAAAATATGCGCAGCCGCACGGCCAGCGGACGGGGCGCAACGGCGGAAAAGTGTCTTCCAACTATAGCTAAAGTAGCTATAAATTGATACAAAAAATTATTCGTATTAACAAGTGCTTAACTACCAATATATAATCATTTTGTGTTGCTACAGCTATATGAGAAAATAGAAAAAATATACTTCCTCATAGGAAAAGCCTATGAGCAGACAGGCGCAGACTATTTGCTGATCCATTTTTCCTATAAACAAACAGCAGCAGCCTGCAAATGAAAAGGCCCCTTCCGATTTCTCAGAAGGGGCCTTGATGACGGAATCAGTCAGACGTTACGCCTGCTCAAGCGACTTGAATCTACTTTGGAGGAACTTCCAGCCTTTCTCCACGTCCTTCTGTGAAGCAGCCATCAGCGCATCGCAATGCTCAGGATTGGCCATCTTCAGCATCCGGTAGCGGTTTTCGTTCAGAGCATATTCCGAGAATTGAATGGTCGGCTCTTTAGAATCAATGATCAACGGATTCTTGCCTTCCTCTTCCAGCATCGGATTGTAGCGATAAAGCGGCCAGTGTCCGCAAGCTACAGCCTTTTTCTGCTGCTCCAAGCCCTGAGCTAGGTTAAAGCCGTGGTTGATGCAGTGGGCATAAGCAATGATGATCGACGGTCCATCATAAGCCTCAGCCTCATTGATCGCCTTAACGAGTTGCTGCGGATTCGCGCCTAAAGAAACTCTGGCCACGTAAATGTTGCCGTAGGTGGAGAAGATCATGCCCATGTCCTTCTTGGCCATTTTCTTGCCGCCCGCCGCAAACTGAGCCACTGCCGCCCGTGGAGTAGATTTAGACATCTGGCCGCCGGTATTGGAGTAAACCTCAGTATCCAGAACCAGCACGTTGACATTCTCTCCTGAAGCCAGAACATGATCCAAGCCGCCGTAACCAATATCATAAGCCCAACCGTCACCGCCGATAATCCAGACACACTTCTTAACCAGATAGTCAGCCACAGGCAGAAGGCGAGCTGCGGTAATGCTCTTGTTGCCACACAGAGCCTTTTTCAGCTCATCAACTCTGCCGCGCTGGGCCTCGATCTCTTCTTGGGTTTTCTGGCTTACGCCGAGCAGTCCGTCCTTCATCTCCTGCGAAACCAAGCCTTCCTCAACGGCCTGTGCTAACAGTTCTGCGGCCTGCATAGCCAGTTTGTTAACGCTCTGGCGCATTCCCATGCCGTACTCAGCATTGTCCTCGAACAGAGAGTTCGACCAAGACGGACCGCGTCCGTCAGCGCGCTGACAATACGGGGTGGTTGGCAGGTTGCCGCCATAGATTGAGGAGCAGCCAGTAGCGTTGGCAATCAGCATCCGATCACCAAAAAGCTGCGTTACCAGTTTGATGTACGGAGTTTCGCCACAGCCTGCGCAAGCACCGGAGAACTCGAAGAGCGGCCGACGGAGCTGACTGCCCTTAACGGTTGTCGGATCAGCTAAACTGGTCTCAAGCTCTGGCAGGGCCAAGAAGGTCTTCCAGTTTTTATCCGCCACCTCGCGCACCGCGTCGGTGTTGGGGATCATCTTGAGCGCAGACTCTTCCGTCTTGTTGCCCTCTGCATCCTTTTTCCGAGCAGGGCAAACGGTCGAGCAGAGGGTGCAACCTACGCAGTCGGCAGTGGAAATCTGGATGGTGAACTTACGGCCTGCAAACTCTTTGCCATTGGCATCCGCAGTCTTGAAGTTCTCATCCGCACCCGCAGCCGCCAAAGCCTCTGGAGTAGCGATTTTCATCCGGTTGCAGCCGTGCGGGCAAACCAGAGAGCAGCGACCACATTGAATACAGGTTGCAGGATCCCATTCAGGAATATGAACAGCAATGTTACGTTTTTCCCACTGAGTGGTAGCAGTTGGCCAGCGACCATCGGCAGGCATTTCGGAAACTTTAATTTCCTCGCCCTTGCCCTGAATCATCTTGGCGGTAACTTGCTTAACAAAATCTGGAGCCTCAGCAGGCACGGTCTCTGGCAGCGCATGACCGCTAATCCGTTCTGGCAGCGCAACCTGAACAATGTTCTCCACTGCGGCATCAACCGCGCTGTAGTTCATGTTCACAACCTTGTCGCCTTTCTTGCCGTATGTCTTTTTGATCGCCTCTTTGATTGCCCGAATTGCTTCCTCTTGGGTAAGAATGCCGGAAATTAAGAAGAAGGCGGTCTGCATAATCATGTTGATGCGTGCGCCGAGGCCAAGAGCCAAGCCCAGTTTGATCGCGTCAATGATATAAAATTTGGCATTCTTCTCAAGGAGCTGCTTCTGCACCTTTGCTGGCAGGTGATCCCAGATCGTATCCTTGTCAAAAGAGGTGGTAAGCAGGAAGGTGCCGCCCTTTTCCAGATTGGCCAGCATGTCGTAGCTGTTCAGGAAGGTGAAGTTGTGGCAGGCAATAAAGCTGGCTTTGCTGATTAGGTACGGAGCGGTGACCTTGTTCTCGCCAAAGCGCAGATGAGAAACAGTCATGGAGCCGGACTTCTTAGAGTCGTAAACAAAATAGCCTTGGGCTGAGTTGTCCGTCTCTGTGCCAATGATTTTGATCGTGTTCTTGTTAGCACCAACCGTGCCATCAGAGCCAAGACCGTAGAACATGGCCCGATACACATCCTCGCCCTCAATGTTGTAGGACTTATCGTAATTGAGCGAGTTGAAGGTCACGTCATCATTCGGACCAACGCAGAACTTGTTCTTTGGAGCCAAAGCAGCCATGTTGTCATAAACAGCCTTAACCATAGCTGGGCTGAACTCTGCTGAACCAAGACCATAGCGACCGCTGAGGATCAGCGGCATGATCATAGTTGGGTTGGCCTCTGCGGCCTCGCCTACAGCGGCGCGGACATCAAGATAGAGCGGATCGCCAGGTGCGCCTGGTTCTTTGCAGCGGTCAAGAACAGTGATCCGCTCAACAGTCGGCGGCAAAGCATTAACCATCGCCTTGCAATCAAAGGGCCGGAACAGACGAACAATCACCATACCAATCTTGCGGCCTTCAGCAACCAGATGATCAATAGTCGCGGCAACTGTCTCTGCACCTGAACCCATGACCACGGTCACATCGGTAGCATCCGGTGCACCATAATAATCAAAAAGGCGATATTGACGGCCAGTCAGGGCTGCAAACTTGTTCATTGTCTCCTGAACAATGCCCGGCACCGCATTGTAGTATTTGTTGACTGTCTCGCGGCCGGTGAAATAGACATCCGGGTTCTGAGCTGTACCAGACATAGATGGACGGTCTGGAGTCAGGGCGCGCAGCCGGTGCTCGGTGATCAATTTTTCGTCGATTATCGACAGCATGTCATCATTGGTGACCTGCTCCATCTTTTGGATTTCATGCGAGGTGCGGAAACCGTCAAAGAAGTGCATGAAAGGAATGCGAGAGGCCAATGTGGCTTGCGTAGAGATCAGAGCCAAATCTTGGGCTTCTTGGACATTCTGAGAGCAGATCATAGCCCAGCCAGTCTGCCGTGCGCTCATTACATCGCCATGATCGCCAAAAATAGACAGACCTTGGCAAGCAAGAGAACGGGCTGTAACATGAAAGACAGTCGGGGTTAATTCACCGGCAATCTTGTACATGTTGGGAAGCATCAGCAGCAGACCCTGTGAAGCAGTAAAGGTGGTGCAGAGCGAGCCAGTAGCCAGCGAGCCGTGCAATGAACCTGCCACGCCGCCTTCGGACTGCATCTGAGAAATCACCGGCACGGAACCCCAAATGTTCTTCTGGCCTGCGGTGGCTTTGGCATCAGCCTCAGCCGCCATAGGTGATGATGGGGTGATGGGATAGATGGTAATAACCTCACTGGTGGCATAGGCAACGTGCGTACACGCCTGGTTGCCGTCAATGGTGACCATTTTCCGTGACATAAGAATCTCCCTTAATCCTGAAGTTGACGTATCCCATCGGGATACCGTAAAATAAAAAAATGTTTAAACGCAAAATCTGCGAATAGAGTTTTGATTGTAGCTTGCGATGATTGTTTTTTTGATGCTAAAGAGATAGACTACAGCGCGATGGTGTAGGCCGTAAACCAGCCAATATCGTCGAAAAAAGCAGAATTTTGTCATCATAGAACATAATTGCTATTTTCGCAAGCGAAAGAAAGCACGGAATAATGGACTATAGGATTCAGATCGTGGATTCAAGTTGTAAGTGCAACTCTTAACAAAGATGTGCGCATTAGGTAACTCCTATCTAAATAAACTTCCTTTTGCTTTGGCAAAAAATGCTTGCCCAAAGTTTTGGCAGTTACGCTTGAGAAATGCGTCGTTTTTTGTTAGTTTGGGAACCAAGCAAGGAGGAAGGTCGCTGTCAGCCAGACTGTCTGGTTAGCAGTAGTGATTTTTTTAAACCTGTGAGGAGGTTTGAATGAAGGTTCTGGTCATCGGTTCCGGCGGTAGAGAACATGCGCTGGTGTGGAAATTAAGCCAGTCGGAGCGGGTGAAATCCATCTTCTGTGCCCCAGGTAATGCTGGCATACGGAAAATGGCAACCTGCGTCAAAATCGCAGCAGATGATGTTGACGGACTGCTTGAATTCGCTCAAAAAGAAAGCATTGATCTGACCGTGGTCGGCCCAGAAAACACGCTGGCTAAAGGTATTGTTGATCGCTTCCAAGAAAACGGTCTGCGTATTTTTGGCCCTACTGCTGCGGCAGCAGAACTGGAAAGCAGCAAGGTTTTCTGCAAAGACTTCCTCTGCAAATACGATATTCCCACTGCTGAGTACGAAACCTTTAGTCGGCCGGAAGCAGCTAAAAAATTTATTGATAAGATAGGTGCTCCCTGCGTGGTTAAAGCAGACGGTCTGGCCGCAGGCAAAGGCGTACTGATTTGCCAGACCACGAGCGAGGCCAAGCAGGCTGTTGATCTGATCATGAAAGAACAGGCTTTTGGTGAGGCTGGCGGCCAGATCGTGGTCGAGGAGTTTCTTTCTGGTGAGGAGGTTTCCTTTATTGCCTTTGTTGATGGCGAAAATGTCCTACCGCTCCCTTCTTCGCAAGATCATAAAGCCATTTTTGAAGGCGACCGGGGGCCAAACACCGGTGGTATGGGGGCCTATTCGCCTGCGCCAGTGCTGGACGACTCCATGACCATGCGGGTTATGCACGAGGTCATGCTGCCGACCGTGCGCGGCATGGCGGCAGAAGGGCGACCTTACAAAGGAATGCTCTATGCTGGCCTGATGATTGATGAGGACGACAAAATCAATGTCTTGGAGTTCAACTGTCGTTTTGGCGATCCTGAATGCCAGCCGCTGCTTATGCGCTTGCAAAGTGATCTAGTTGATCTTTTTGAAAAAGCCATTGATGGGACGCTTGATGAAATCGAGTTAGAAGTTGACCCACGGCCAGCAGTCTGCGTGGTTATGGCTTCTGAGGGCTATCCCGGTGTGTGCAAGACTGGCAGGCCAATCACTGGGTTGGTCAATGCCGCCAAATTGAAAGACGTGATGGTTTTTCATGCTGGCACTTCTGTTGAGAACCAGACCACATTGACCGCAGGTGGCCGAGTTTTGGGTGTCACCGCTATGGATATTTCAATTGCCAAAGCCATTGAACGCGCTTACAAAGCTGTTGATAAAATCAAGTGGAAAGGCAGCTATTTTCGCCGCGATATCGGCTACCGCGCCCTGCGTCGTCTGCAAAAACATACTGGCCCTGCGGTTGGTATTGTTATGGGTTCTGATTCTGATTTGCCGATTATGCAGGCTGCCGCAGAGTTTCTTGCCTCAATTGGCATCAAGCATGAGGTCACTATTTCTTCTGCGCATCGCACTCCAGAACAAACTGCTGAATACGCTCGTTCCGCTGCTCGGCGTGGCCTAAAAGTCATCATTGCTGGGGCGGGTATGTCTGCTCATCTTGCCGGCGTGATTGCTGCCCATACGTCCCTGCCTGTGATTGGTGTACCAATTGACGCATCGCCGCTCAATGGTCTGGATGCGTTGCTCTCCACTGTGCAGATGCCGCCTGGTATTCCCGTCGCAACAATGGGCATTGGCAAATCTGGGGCAAAAAATGCTGCGGTCTTGGCGGCGCGGATTCTGGCCATCTATGATCAGGAGATTGCTGTAGCTCTGCGCCAGTTCAGCCAAGAAATGGAAGATCAAGTAGCAGCCAAGAATCAGGCTCTTCAACAGAGCAAAAATTCGTGATTCTTCCTCCGTCTGAGGATGTTTTTTTCAAGGCCGCTCAACTGCTCCGGCAGGGCGGCCTGCTTGCCTTTTCCACAGAAACCTATTACGGTCTTGGGGTTGATCCCTTTAATACCAAAGCCTTGCAGCGACTCTTTGCGGTCAAACAGCGGGCCACAGAAAAACCTGTGCTGGTCTTAGTCGCAGACCAAGCGCAGGTGCCGCTAGTCGCTGCACAGGTGCCAGAAGCACTCCAACAACTCATGCAGCAGTTCTGGCCCGGCCCCTTGACTTTTGTCTGTCCAGCGCGGCCAGAACTTCCAAATTTGCTCACCGGTGGTACTGGAACTATTGGTGTCCGCCAATCACCAGACCCAACAACCAAGCGTCTGCTAGCAGCCTTTGCTGGGCCAATTACTGCCACCAGTGCGAACTGCTCTGGTCAGCCCGCAGCAGTGACGGCTGCCGAAGTGGAAGCGATTTTCGGCAAGCAAATTGATTTGATTATTAATGGCGGCACTACACCTGGTGGCCTAGGTTCCACCCTGATTGGCTGTGATCCGCAAGGGAAATTGCATTGTTTTCGTGAAGGCAGAATTTCTTGGTCGCTTGTGACAAAAAGTATTGCCTAAAAATATTTTCAGAAACAAGCAGAAAAAACTTGCATCGTTTTACAGATCAGCATATCATATAAAAATGTTGTGCAGCTACTCTTACCGTTTACGAATTATAGAATTAACCGCACAGGCCTCCAAAAAAGAGGGTGCGGTTTTTTTTGTTTAAACGGAGAGCGGTTGCCTGTCGATAGCTTTTCTTTTTCTGTCGGCATTAAATGATTTAAGCAGTGCACGAATAGCACTGTGAACAGTAAGGAGCAGTTAGAAAATGGCAGAAGGTATAGTAAAGTGGTTTAACGATGCCAAGGGGTTCGGTTTCATTCAGCAGGATGGCGGACAAGATGTGTTTGTTCACCATAGTGCTATCAAAGCCGATGGATTCAGAACACTGCGAGAAGGTGCACGAGTGGCTTTTGATGTAGTCAACGGCCCCAAAGGACTAGCTGCAGACCAAGTAGTTATGCTCTAACAGAGCATATTTCTTGCAGAAAAATTATCTGCCGATTTTTGTCGGCAACTTATAAAGTTATAAAAAGCAGTATAGAAATCGTACTGCGAACAGTGAGGAGTCGAGAAAAATGGCAGAAGGCACAGTAAAGTGGTTTAACGATGCCAAAGGCTATGGCTTTATTCAGCAGCAAGATGGCGGTCCAGATGTGTTCGTTCACCACAGTGCTATTCAAGCACAGGGGTTCAAAACATTGAAGGAAGGCGCCCAAGTAACTTTTGAGGTTGTTGACGGCCCCAAAGGTCCTGCTGCGGACCAGGTAGTGCAGCACAAGTAATAATTTATCATTACTTTTTGCAGTACCGATAAGACCCCGTCTCGACTGCGGGGTCTTTTTTATTTCATTCTGAAAAAAAATTAAGAGGTATTTTTTTGGCTAAGACAAATTTTTCATTTGAAAAACGTCGAAAGGAAATGGCAAAAAAAAAGAAACAGGAGGAAAAACAGCAGCAGCGGCTGGACAAAAAGAAAAAAGGAGATGACGAGAATATCGACACTGAGGAGAATATCGTTCAGACCGAAGAACAGATATAATCTCTGTTAGATCTGCGTAGTAAAGAAAAACCAATTATAGCTTTTTCCTCTCCTCTTTTCGATCATTTTTTGATCGAACATATCATTATTTTTTGTCTAATAGTATATCTATGATCACAGCAAGCAATATCTCACTTTCGTACGGCAAACGAGTCATTTTTAAAGATGTTACTATCAAATTTACCCCTGGTAACTGCTACGGCCTGATCGGAGCCAATGGCGCAGGCAAATCTACCTTTTTAAAGATACTGTCTGGCCAGTTAGAGGCTGATCGTGGTGATATTGCTGTAGATCGGGGTAAGCGAATCGCAGTCCTCAGTCAGGATCAGTTTGCCTTTGATGAATTTCCGGTCTTGGATACGGTCATCATGGGGCATAAGCAGCTCTACAAAGTGAAGGCTGAGCGTGAAATTATTTATGCTAAGACAGACTTCACCGAAGAGGATGGTATTCGCTCTGGCGAGCTGGAAGTGCTTTTCGGCGAGATGAATGGCTATGAGGCTGAGTCGGAAGCCGCAGTCCTGCTGAATGGCGTGGGCATTGGCGAAGAACTACGCCAGAAAAAGATGAAAGAGTTGGAAGGTACAGACAAGGTGCGCGTTCTCCTCGCTCAGGCTCTGTTTGGTAATCCAGATATCCTCCTTCTTGACGAACCAACCAACCAGCTTGACATTGCCACCATTACTTGGCTAGAGAACTTCCTCACTCGTTTCCAGAACACAGTCATTATTGTTTCCCATGACCGCCATTTTCTTAACCAAGTCTGTACACACATGGCAGATATAGACTATGGCAAGATTCAGGTCTATGTTGGTAACTACGATTTCTGGCAACAGGCCAGTCAGCTCCAGTTCCGCCAAAAGGAAATGGAGAACAAGAAGATGAAGGCGAAGGAACAGGATCTTAAGGATTTTATCCGTCGTTTTAGCTCCAATGCCTCTAAGGCCAAGCAAGCTACTTCGCGCAAAAAACTGTTGGACAAACTGACTATTGAGGACATGCCAATATCCTCGCGCAAATATCCGTACATCGATTTTAAACCAGAGCGGCCCAGCGGCGATATCATTTTAGAAATCGAGGGCCTGAGCAAGACCATTGATGGCGTGACCATGTTTAAGGACTTTAGCCTGAGCGTGGGTAAAGGCGAAAAAATCGCCTTTGTTGGCTCCAATGGTTTGGCAAAAAATACGCTCTTTCAAATTCTTGCTGGAGAGTTGGAGCCAGACGCGGGCACGGTACGTTGGGGCGTGACCATCACCAATGCCTATTTTCCAAAAGAGAATAACAGTTACTTTAAAGACAAAGACATGGACATTGTCACTTGGCTGCGGCAGTATGCCCCACCCCAAGAGACGGAAAGTTTTGTCCGAGGTTTCCTTGGGCGGATGCTTTTTTCTGGCGAAGAGGCTTTGAAAAAGACAGCTGTGCTTTCTGGTGGTGAACGGGTGCGCTGTATGCTTTCTCGGATGATGTTGTCTGGGGCCAATGCCTTGATCTTAGATGAGCCGACCAACCATCTTGATCTCGAATCAATCACCTCGTTGAACAATGCCCTGACTGTTTACCCAGAGGTAATCCTTTTTTCTTCGCACGATCATCAGCTTGTTTCCACGGTTGCAAATCGAATTATTGAAATTTTCCCAGATCATATTGTTGACGAACGGATGAGCTTTGATGACTATTTGACCACCCGCTGCGGTTTAGAACTCGAAGCAGCCTGAAAATAATGATCAAAGCATTTTTTGCTAGAGCTGGAAAAAAATTCAGGCAGCTTGTCCGGGCAAACAAAAAGCAGCAGATTAAGCCCTTTGTCGAACAGGAAAAAAAGCCTGCACAGGAAGTAGTTCCGGCAGCTCCGGCGGAGCAGAAAGAACACCGCCGCAGGCCGCCAGAGCGACCCAAAAAGCCAAAATGGACATTAGCTGAGTTTCCGGTTGATCCAGTAGCTGGCAAAAGTCGCTTTCATGATTTTTCTTTGCCAATGGCTTTGATGCATGCCGTTGCTGATCTTGACTTTAAATACTGCACCCCAATTCAGGAAAAAGCCCTGCCAAGTGCCCTTGAGGGCAAAGACCTCATTGCTAAGGCAGGGACTGGCACTGGCAAAAGTGCCGTCTTTCTGATTGCCCTGTTCACTCGCCTACTCAAAGAACAACAGCCCCTGCGTAAAGCGGGCTTGCCCCGTGCCTTGATTATCGCTCCGACCAGAGAGTTAGTCATGCAGATTACCAAGGACGGACAGGCATTGGCCAAGTATGCGCGCTTGCGGGTTGTTGCAGTCTATGGTGGCACGGATTTCCAAAAACAGGAGCAGCAACTCAGAGAACGTCCCGTAGATGTGCTGGTGGCAACACCTGGCCGCCTGCTCGATTATGTTTCGCGCAAAGCGGTCAGTTTAGCACAGGCTAAAATTATGATCATTGATGAGGCGGATCGGATGCTGGACATGGGTTTTATTCCAGATGTCCGCCGCATTATTGCTCAGGTTTCAGCCAAGGAGCAGCGACAGACCCTGCTTTTTTCTGCCACAATGAACGAAGATGTAAAACGCTTGGCCTCGCAATGGTGTGTTAAACCAGTTTATATTGAAAGTAACCCAGAGCAAGTTGCAGTGGACACCGTGCAGCAGCTTATCTACACGGTTACGAGCGAAGAAAAATATGCGGTACTCTACAACCTGATCAGTAGCCAAGAACATGCTCGGATTATGGTTTTTGTCAATATGAAGAGCGAAGCAGGCCGCCTGCATGAACGGCTGTTGGCTAATGGCATTCAAGCCCTGCTCTTGACTGGCGACGTGCCTCAACAGAAGCGCATGGCTCGCTTAGAGCAGTTCCGGGGCGGCCAGACTGAGGTGATGATTGCTACTGATGTGGCCGGGCGGGGCATCCATATTGACGGTATCAGCCATGTGGTCAATTACACCCTGCCTTATGAGCCAGAGGATTATGTCCATCGTATTGGTAGGACAGGTCGAGCTGGAGAGAGCGGTATTGCCGTGAGTTTTGCCTGCGAAGAAGGTGCGTTTCACCTTCCAGCAATCGAGGAGTATATTGGCAGGCAGCTTTCCTGTGTCGTACCGGAGGAGCATCTGCTTGCTCCGCCGCCTGAACCAGAGCCTAGTAGGAACAAGGGAAAGAGAAGAACCAGACGGTAATTTTGTTTTTTCCTGCTTGATTAGTATACTGGCCATCTGTGGTCAGAGAGTAGTTTCAATTTTTTTTAAAGGAGGATGCCATGTCTCTTATCGCTCTACTCAGCTTTCTCGCGATTGGTGCTTTAGCGGGATGGCTGGCCGGTACTCTGATGAAGGGTTCTGGTTTTGGTCTGCTGGGCAATATGGCAATTGGCATTATTGGTGCGGTTGTTGGTGGCTGGTTTTTTGGTTTATTGGGCATATCAGTGAAACATGGCTTTGTCGGCTCATTAGTCACTGCCGTAGTAGGAGCCTCGCTGCTGCTAGCAGTGGTTAAACTGGTCAAAAAATAACCAAGCTAGGCAGGATGCCTGCATCCGCCTCCACGCTATCATGCAAGTTCCTGCTTGACGCTTAATCAGGAAAAATGCTACAATAATGATATAAGGAGGCAGAACAAATGGATAACTTGACTGGACATTTCCTCATTGCTACACCACAAATGCCTGATCCTCGTTTTCAAGAACAGGTAATCTACATCTGTGCGCACAGCCGGGAAGGAGCAATGGGGGTTGCTATCAACAAGCCCAGCCAAGAGATAACCATGATGGAAATCCTTCTCAGCACCAATATTCCCTTGCCAGAGGGACCCTTGCCACCAGTCTATACCGGTGGGCCAGTGGAGATGGAATCTGGTTTTATCCTCTATAACTCAGCCGAGCAAACGAGCAGTGGTTTGGTGGTTACGCCAAATGTTGCTCTGTCGCGTGAATCCAAATTATTAGAGGAAATATCTAAAGGCCAAGGGCCAAGGGATTATCTTTTTCTCCTTGGCTACGCAGGCTGGGGGCCAGGCCAGCTTGAGGCAGAGCTGCTTGATAACTCATGGTTGACCGTACCGGGAGATAACAGTATTCTTTTCCATACCCCAGATGAATCAAAGTGGAAGAGTGCAGCCCGTTGTTTTGGTATTGATATTTCTATGTTCAGTGGTGTAGTAGGAAATGCCTGACATAGTGAAAGCATGATGATTTTAATAGCACATCACCGGACTTTGCTTGTTTCCATCTGGGAATAGGAGACAAAAAATTTGCCTTAAGGAGAAGACTTCATTGCGAAGCTGAGGGATTGATTTTAGAGATAAAAAAATTCTCCCAGCGTACTGTTTCCTGTTCTATGGAATTGATTTATTTGAATATTTTTTCGCATGGAGGATATTATGTCTGTAATTGAAATAGCTAAGATTGCAGTTTCTATTTATGAAAATTATTTGGAGCAAGAGAGAAAAAGAAACAATGCTGATGAGAGGAGGAAGTTGGTTCTTTTGATAATTAGTAAGATTGAACAGTCGAAAAATGAGATTATACAAGAATTGTATAGGATAGATTTGCAGGACAGTAGGGGAAACCTGGAGGCGGCGATAAATGATTATATAACTTATAGCAGCAATATAGGTGATGATAGACTTATAAATGATGTGAGAAGTAAAGCTAATGGGGTGAGTAGTGATTTAGGATCAAAAATAGATGATGTTTTTAGAGATAAGCCAGATATCGCAATTAGTGCTTTTCCTGCTTATGTGCAGTCCGTTGGCTTGTATTTGTCTTCTTTGTTGGAATGGCACCTTATAAAACCTAATGAACATGTTATAGTGAAGATAGTTGCGCATGTTTTGAAATTGTTGAAAGAGAGGGTGGCGCGTGTGAAGAGCGCATTGCGTAAAGCGAGTGACGCGAGATTTTCTAGTTTAAGTTTTGGTAAGTGTATTGAACAATGTGTGTTTGATGAGAGACAGTGGAGTTATAAATTTGAAGGCCGGAAATCTTATATACATACTTTTATTTCTCCACAGGCGGAGGCTGAAAAGGAAGCTGAAAAGCAGTTTGGAAGACGTAAAGATGGAGAGTTTTTGAAATATTTATATGTTGAAAGTATTGTTGAGTTAGAAAAAAAGTTAGAAATGTAGACAAAATAGCTAGAGAGTGATACTCTCGCCCAGAGTAACGATAAAAGGCGGCCTATATAAGGGCCGCTTCTTTTTTTGGGACAGCCGCCATTTTTAGTTTTGTCCCTGTAAATTTTTATCAGGATCAGGAGGGCGTATGCGGTTGAAAATTCTTTTTCTCGTGCTGGGATGCTTTTTTTTTCTACCAAACCTAGCCGCAGCACAACAGGTGAGTGTAGAAATTGTTGCTGACAGCGGTTTGGTCTTTCCTACCTATCCAGCTCGCTCAGATGACAGCACTTATCGGGTCTATTTAGAGGCAAAAGAAAATGCCCGCTACGGCATCCGCATCCGCAATCACAGTAACAAACGGGTCGGGGTGGTGGTAGCAGTGGATGGCCGTAATATCATTTCTGGCGATAAGTCCCATCTCCGTAGCTCCGAGCAGATGTATCTTCTCAATCCCTATGAGGAGCGAACTTACCTAGGCTGGCGCACCAGTCGGAATGACATCAATCGTTTTTATTTCACTTCGGAAGGTGATTCCTATGCAGGCGCATGGGAAGACTACAGTGCAATGGGCGTGATTGCAGTTGCGGTGTTTCCTGAAAAAATTGAGCTACCTCCAGTTTACCGAAGGCGTTACTCTGCGTCTGCACCGGGCAGCCGCCAGAAAAGTGCTAGCTTAGAAAGCCAAGATGCCGCACCGGGTACTGGCTTTGGCGAGGAAGAGCATTCCGCCTCAGAACGGGTCTATGATTTTAAGCCAGTACTGAAGCCGACAGAAAAATACCTCTTTAAATATGAATGGCGGGAAACCCTGTGCCGCAAACATATCATCTCCTGTGATCGCTATCCATCGCCCAGAGAAAAAAATCGCTTCTGGGATGACGATGAAGGTTATGCCCCACCACCACCTCGGCGGGACCACGAGCACTGGCGTAGATAAGTTTTACGTCAACAAGCGGAGGCAGCTTAAGCAGGAGAAGCTGTCTCTGCGTCGTTTTCTTGCCTGAGCCGCGCAAAATTTGTATAGTGCTGTTTTATCGCAGCCGAACATTTTTTTAGACTAGAGCACTCACTCTTTGTATATGAAACTCGTTGACATCAACACGCTGCCCGGCGGCCAGCCAATTCTCGTTGGCCCTGGCCAGCCTTTATTCTTGATGGCAGGTCCATGCGCTCTCGAATCTGGCGATCTTTGCTGGACAATTGCTTGGGAGATGAAGGCCATTTGTGAACGCTTGGGCATTTCTTACGTATTTAAGGCATCCTTTGATAAAGCGAATCGCACGTCGTTGAATTCTTTCCGAGGCCCAGGCCTGAAAAAAGGATTGCGCCAGCTTTGCCGTATTCGCCAAGAAATCAAGGTGCCAGTGGTGTCTGATGTCCATGAGAGCAACCAGATCGATTTGGCTATGGAATGCTTAGATATTATCCAAATTCCAGCCTTTCTCTGTCGCCAGACTGATCTGCTGATAGCGGCGGCTAAGTCGGGCCGAACTATAAATCTAAAAAAAGGCCAGTTTCTCTCTCCGTGGGACATGAAACACGCGGTCGAAAAAGTGCGGGCCGCAGGCAATGAGCGCATTTTGCTCACTGAACGAGGTGCTTGTTTTGGCTATAATAATTTAGTGGTCGATATGCGTTCCCTGCCGGTCATGCGCTCCTTTGGCTGCCCAGTAATTTTTGATGCAACCCATTCTGTGCAGCTTCCGGGTGGCATGGGTACTAGCTCTGGTGGCCAGCGTAAATTCATTCCCACACTGACCAGAGCGGCTATGGCTGCTGGCATTGATGGTCTGTTTATGGAAGTGCATCCTGAACCGGACAAAGCTCTTTGTGATGGCCCAAACAGCATTCCTTTAGATAAAGTTGAGCCGTTGCTCCGCCAGCTCTTAGAAATACGTAATGCAGTCAACAGGATCAGCAATGAATGAGAGCTATTCAGACTGCGCTTTGACTCAAGTTCTGCGGGAGCGGGCAGCAGAACGAGAAAAACCGATTCCGCGCAGTTTGGCGTGGCAGTCCACTCTGAGCAAAGCAAAAAAAGTTAAACTACTGCTTTTAGATGTGGATGGTGTTTTGACGGACGGTACGGTCTTCTACACGCCAGAGGCGGGAGAAATCAAAGGATTTAACACCCAAGACGGCTTTGGTTTGCGTATTCTGCAAGAGGCTGGCATTAATGTTGGCCTGATTACGGCAAGAAGTTCTGAGGCTGTGAACAGACGGGCTAAGGATTTACAACTAAGCCATCTCTACACAGGCTGTTCAGATAAGGTAACTGCTTATGCGGAAATTCTGGCGCAAACCGGCCTACAAGCGGAACAAACTGCCTATATGGGTGATGACTGGTTAGATTTGCCAGTGCTCGTCAAGGTTGGCTGCGCCTTTGCTCCGGCCAATGCTGCTGTTGAAGTTCTGCACCGAGTGGATTATGTGACGGAACGCTGTGGCGGGCAGGGCGCAGTGCGGGAGGTCTGCGAGCTGATTCTTGAGTCCAAGGGCTTATTAGCCACCTTGTTGGCCAGCTACAGTCACCAAGGTACTCGGCCATGAGTCTTGGACTTCGTAATCTGCTTTGGCTTATTCCACTTCTTCTCATCCTGAGCAATCCGCTCTGGCGCGGACCAGCAGCAGCGTTCCTTAAACCACGTGGCGGTTATGATGACGCAGCAGAACGCGCTTATACTGAGAAAGAACAACGTTTTGTTATGGACGATGTTGTCCTCACCTTCTACAGCAAAGGGCAGCTCACTTGGACAGTAAAAGCGGCTGTGGCTCGCACTGGTAAAACAGATCGCGAAATCGACATGACCACAGTGGATGCGGTGTACAGCAAAAAAGGTGATGCGCCTCTTACCGTGACCAGCCGCCGGGGTATCTATCGTATGGATGACAAGCACCTCACCCTGATAGATGATGTCGTGCTGATTAAGCCGCTCCAGCAGGAGGAGCTGCATACCGAGCTACTGCATTATTATGATCGCAGCAAAATGCTGGTCAGTCCAGTTAAGGTAAAGATTAAGAGTCCAACCTTTCACTTAAAGGGCGGCGAGATGGAATATGATGTATCGAAGAAGGCGTATGATTTTGGCAAACGGGTGCATGTAGTAATGTAGAAGCGGCTTATCGAGCTAGAATTCAAGTAAGTTCTGCTCTTCTTAAAAAGCATACGAAAGCAAGTTGCTAATCTTCCCAGAACAATGAGCAAGCAAGTCGGCATAGTTGGAGTACCGCCTTTGGAGATCATCTGTCAGCTCAACGAAGAGCAGGCACAGATCATTGACTTGGACGAGCCGCTGCTGCCCTTGCCTATAGACCAGACAGATCGGTATTTGCCCAAGGTGTACTGCGCTATCCTCCGTACAGTTTTATTGAATGCGCTCAATCTGCATCTTGATCAAATCTATGTTGATACCGGCCCAGGTAAATGCGACTGCGCCTTACATGTGGCAACAGTGCTGCAATATCATCTCAATATTCCGGTAATCGCTGTTCGCAATTTGGATACCAAGGATTTGGGTTATCCCATCAGTCGGAGCAGTCTTCCGCTTATCAACAAAATACAGGATATCACCCAAGGGGTGAAGTCTTGCCAGCCTTCGCCAGCGTATCCACCCTGCCAACCAAGTGCTGGTTTTTGGGGGGTACCGCCACGAGATTTTTCCATCCTTTCCTTGTTCCCAGATACTACCCATGTTTATGGCTGGACCCGCTGCGTGGAAAATAAAACGCCTGCTGATTTGGAGCTAGAGGCGCACTGTAATCCAGCAGTACCAACCGTCTTTTTCGCCCAGTCTTTTTGTGCTAAAACAGCCTTGGCCAAACATCTGGCTGAACAGCATCCCAAGGCACTTTGGGTGGATTGCGATGTCAGCGCAGGCTCCAGTGCCAAGGCTAAAATTGAAGCATTTTTGGAATTGTCTGGCGTGACAAGTGGGAGAAGTGATCGTGCTCCTAGCTGATTTTGGTACCTCGTACTGCAAGTTGCTAGACACTGAGAAAAGTACAGAGCCGAAGATCATTGCAGCGCGTGAGATTCCTCGTGATTTTCGAGTGGATATCGGCACTGGCCATAATGCAAAACGACGGAGCAGACAGACACTCAACGAGCTGACTGCGTTGGCCAAAGGTGGCCTACAATTGATTGCAGAGCCAGATTTTGTCCTACTTGATTGTGGCAGCCGAGACATCAAGTTTATCCACTTCAAAGATGGTGAGATGAAGGATATGGGCTGGAACACCGAATGTGGTGCTTCTATGGGCTTCACCATTGAGCTGCTGGCCACCTATTATCATATTGATTATGCGCAAGTACCGCTACCAGAGAGCGGCTTTTCTGTAACCTGTGGCGTGTTGGGCTTGAGTTGTATTTTTGATGCTGTAGCAGCAGGTTCTTCTGAGCTGGAAGCGGCAGGGAAGTTTGTTCGAGGCATTGCTCGTAATGCGTGGCGTTTTGCTGGTTCACCAGACAAACTCTATCTTTCTGGCGGCCTGTGTGATAATCCTCTCTTTACCGCCTGCTTTCCCTGTGAGCTGATTTCGCTAGGGCGTTTCGTACTTTTGGAAGGACTTCTTTCCTCTGTAGATTCTAAGGCAATGCCTTGATTGACCATTTTCTCTACATCACCTTTCCAGTCTCTAGTGTAACCACTTGGGTTTTTCTGCCGCCCTTGACCGCCTTTGTTGTCTCCTTTTTTGCCTCAATGGGTGGTTTGTCTGGGGCTTTTCTGCTTCTGCCCTTTCAGATGAGCATTCTCCATTACACTGCCCCTTCTGTCAGTGCTACTAATCAACTTTTTAACATTGTTGCGATTCCCAGTGGCGTATGGCGATACACCAAAGAACGACGCATGGTCTGGCCGCTGACTGGGGCGGTGGTTATTGGCACTTTGCCCGGCGTGATAATCGGAGCTTGGCTGCGGCTGGAATATCTTCCAGATCCAAAAAACTTCAAATTCTTCGCCGGACTGGTACTGCTTTATGTGGGAAGCCGTCTGCTTACGGATGCCTTTCGTAAACAGATCATAGGAAAAGCTGTACGCTTCGCTGCGGTCTCAGATTCCACCTTCTCGCTCAAGCGGGCTGGATTCAGCTTTGCAGGCCAAAGCTATTCCTTTTCCGTGCCGTGGTTGGTACTGCTCTGCTTTTTTGTCGGCATAATTGGTGGCATCTATGGCATTGGCGGTGGGGCAATCATCGCTCCATTCATGGTCGCCTTTTTTCAACTACCGGTGTATGCGGTAGCCGGAGCCTCCCTGATGGGAACGCTCGTCACCTCAGTGGTGGGTGTTTTAGTTTATCAAGTGCTGGCTGCCTATTATCCCGGCATGTCTGTAGCTCCAGACTGGCAGCTCGGTTTTCTCTTTGGCATTGGCGGCTTCTGCGGCATTTATCTCGGAGCGCGCTGCCAGAAATATGTGCCTGCCAAGGCGATCAAACTCATTCTCTCCCTGTTTGTTCTTTTCTCAGCAGGCAGTTATCTTCTGGCATCGCTTAGATAACTTATTTACTACAGCAGCTCTTGCCACCCTCCCTTGTTTCTGGTACACCCAGCTTTTTCAGGATAATGGCCAGCAGACAGAACTTGCTGAAGCCGGACTGAAAGAGGTTCAGGCCAACAAAAAGCGACAGGAAAAGAAAATAATGATGCACAAAAAGCGAATTACCACCGTTGCAGTCATAGCCAAGGGTTAGGCCAAGGACAACGAAAAATCCGGCAATACTGTGAACCCAATCAGTAACAATCATGATGCAGTCTCCATACATTAATTTTTTTAGAAAGAGTAACGCAGGCCAATATAGGCGTTAGTGTTGTCTTGGAAGCGGCCCCAGAAGGTGTAATCCTCCTCACCAAAGAAGAGATTCAGGCCACCATCAATCTGCCAGTGATCATTCAGCTTATACTTTGCCTTGGGCCGGAGGTAGCCGTCATTATCCGAAGGCGAATAGTAGGCAAAAAGCGATAGATTCAGATTTTGATTCATGAGCAACTTGGTTAGCCGAAAGGTCAGCAAATGCCGATATTGATCCCGTGCTGCCATACCAGCAGGCAAAGTTTGCTCATAGTTATCATAGCCATCAATAACTTCCAGATAATACTGAAAGCTACCGGTCAGGTCTTGCGTGAGTTTTGGAAGCAGTTCGTGCTCAAAGCCAGCAAGAAAGCGAAACTCTGAAGGCCGGACATACGGATTACTCCCACCCTCGTCATCCGTGGAATCGTAGTAGCCAAACTCTGTATTACCAATACCGCCGAGCATGGGCGAGCGCAAAGAGGCACCCCAGACATTGAGCGGCGGATAAGCGGCCTTGCCAGTAGCCGCATCCATGCCTTCCGGCTCTTGCCAGAAGCCCATGTAACCGTACAGGTTGGCCTCGATTTGGTCAAAGTTGTGAGAAAGGCGCAGGGCCAATTCATCGTCTTTGAACCAGCTATTTGGTTCTGAATCCTCCATCACCATGCTCTCGCCAACAATCTTGCCCGCTGCTGGATTGAAGTAGGAAAGCCGTTCGCCATCAATATATTCTGAACCTTGAAAGAGCGGCGTGTACACCACGTCCAAACTCCAGTCATTGAGGAAAAAGCTGGTCTTCAAGACATTAGAAGCCTGCTTCAAGTACTCGTCATCCCGACCAATGAAGAAAGACTGCCAGTCTTTAGGAAACATGTCATTGATAAAGATCATGTCGCCTGTGCCCCACGTAGAGACCATCCGCCCTACTTTGACATCAGCCCAATCGGTAGGCCGGAAAGAAACGCTCATCTCGCGAATATCTGCATCTACCTCCTCAGTGACTGCATCAGCAAGTAAATCCCCTTTAAACTGGACAAGAAAGGATTCAAAGTCTCGATTGAGACGAAGCTGAAGGCGGGTCTCAGCAATGCTGAGGGTATCCTCATCAGCATCATCGACCAAGCGGCTCCCTAAACGACCTTCTATAAAACCAAGCATCTCAACGCCATACTTGTCGTTGAGACGGTCAGCAAAAGAGGTCTGCTCTTCGTCAGCCGCCCATGCAGCAGAGGGCAGCGAGCAGAGCAGCAGGGCGGCGGCAATTTTCTTTTTCATGTTCATAAGCTGCTCCTAATGGTTGTTGTTGTCAGAACAGCCTGCTTCCACTGTCCTGAAGCAGGTCTGTCTTTATTTCAGCTCCTTGCGGGGCGGACGACGTAGATAACGCTCTGTGAAGATGTCTTCTTGGAGGCCAATATTATACTTGATATTGCTGAACTTAGACACCGTAGAGCTACCTGCGGCAAGGTCGGTCACCTTGGATTCTGTGACAGTCGGAATGCCGTCAACCATTGCTGTTTTCACCGCCTCGACAATCCGATACTCCTTGCCGTTCTTGTCCAAATAGATCGCTTTCACGGGCAGGAAAGTCTTCTTATCAATCTCTACGGTGTACGAAGAGAACTCTACCTCGCTTGGTTTTTTCGGCGTATTCTTGACTACATAATATTTATCGTCGCTTTTCACCAGCTCATGCGTGTCTTCAGACAAATTCCGCCCGGAAACATCCTCATACATGAAGTTACTGCCAACAAAGGAAGTGCGTTTGTCTGAAGCGGCAATCCGCTTGACCAGATCCATTTTGGACAGATACATCCAGCGGTCATCGTCCTTGTCCGTGTACTTATGCACCATGAAGACCATTCCGCTGACATCGCTGGGCTTCTTGAAATAAACATAGAAAAACTGTGGCCCGCCGTCCTCCTTGTCTTTACGCAGGATGATAAACTCCCGTTCCCGTTCCCGGCCTTGGCTGTCCTTGATAGTCATGTTGACCTCAGCCCGGCCATCATCGCCGCCATAATAAGCTGCCAAGTTGGCCTTGTTGACGATTTCATCCACGCTGGGATCAGCGGCAAAAGCCGGGGCAGCAACCAGCAGAGAAAGCAGACTGAACAACAGTATTTTTTTCTTCATGATATTCCTCCTAATTAGATTCGTTTTTCTTCAACCATTCGTTGTTATAAAGAAACAGAGATGTTCAACACGTTATGCAAACTGTGCCACAAGCTGACGGATATGCGGCTTTGAGGCATGATAGGATTCCGATGGAACTGTTCCGCGCCTGTTTTCTGAAAGCCCGTCAAGCCTTCATTTTTTTTGTAATTTAATATGAATTTTATCAGGGCAGTGTTTTTCCTTTGCTCCACAACTCAAATTCACTGAGATCGATTTCATTGTTCCAAGCAACAGCCCAGCCTCCCTGCTCCACTCGAACAGCCTTAAAGAGAGCGGCATTTTGCAATGGAGCAAACATCTCCTTGCCAAGCAAATGGGTTACGTCATACAGTCTCTTTTCGTCATTATCAAACTCAACGATCAGGATGTGATTGTCAGCCGCCTTGACTGAGCGCACTTTCGGGCAATTCATAGCTTCACGAAAATTTCCCTATATTCTGTCAAGCTGATTTCATAGATTCTCTGGGCGA